>JAUVCD010000170.1 GCA_030590865.1 Myxococcales bacterium
CGTGCACCTCGTCGAGCGAGTGACCGCCATCGAGCGCCGACAAGAGGTCGACCAAGCTGTGCTCGCCGTCGTGAAGCACCACGCTGTCAATGCCGTGCTCCCCTCCGAGGGTCTCCCGGTAGGCCAAGGTGGGGAACTGCCCACCGGCGGTGATGTGTCCACTGTAACCCGCGCGCCGCAGGCGCTGGGCGAGGGACAAGAACTCGTGAGCCCGATGTTGGAATTGTACGCTGAGACCGACCACCTCGGGCGCGCCGGCCAGGATCTCGTCCACCACCCGGTCACTGTCCTCTAGCCGGTTGAACGCCACGACCGCCGGCACATGGCCAGCCTCTTTCGCTACCGCCGCCAGCAGTCCGAGTGCCAGGTTCTCTTCGAAATCGGCACCCACCAGATAGACATGCAACATGGCGGCGATGTTATCAGGGAGGTCGCCGCTAGGTCGACTGTCCCCGAGCTCACCGGTCCGGCGGTCGTGAGGGGGAGCTCACCGGGAGACAGACCAAGAACGTCGTGCCCTGGCCCGCCTTGGTCTCCACCCTGACGGTCCCGCCGTGCTGTGCCACGATGCTCTGGACCACATTCAGTCCCAGGCCATTGCCTTGCTCGCCTTTCGTCGAGTAGAAGGGGTCGAAGATTCGGTCGATTTCGTCCGGTGGAATGCCACAGCCTTCGTCACTCACCGAGACCTGGACCATACGGTTGTCTTCGAGACTCTGGCTCTTGATGGTAATCGTGCCGCGATGGCCCATTGCGTCGCCGGCGTTGATGACCAGGTTGAGGAAGAGCTGTTGCATTTGTCCGACGTCAACTTCCACCTCTGGTAGCTCGTCGGCGAAGCCCAGGTCGAAGCTCACGTCTCTGAACGGGGCTTGTCCTCGGATCAGCGTCAGGCTTCGCTCGACGACGCGATTGATGCTCATCCTCGCTCGCTTAGGCTTCTCCAGCCGCGAATAGTCCAATAGGTCGCGCACGATCTGTCGACAGCGCATCGCCTCCCGAAATATGATCTCGCTGTCTTCCCGCGATGGGTCGTCTTCCGGGGTCTCATCCATCAGCGCCTCGGCGAAGGTCAAGATCCCAGTGAGCGGGTTGTTGATCTCATGGGCTACGCTGGCGGCCAGCTTTCCCATTGCCGCCATCTTCTCCGATTGGATTAGCGCCTTCTGCAGTCGCTGCTGCTCCGACACGTCGCGGCCAATCCCCACGAAGCCCGCCGCGGCTCCGTCGGCGTCTCTCAGCTGAGACAAGGTGAGGTGCACGTCGACGATCCGTGGCCGGTTCTTGTGCGCATACCGGGCATGGTATCCCGAGACGCTGCCTCCGGCATTCACCCTATCGATCAGGCGCTCACGCTCGGCTGGGTCGACAAACAGCATCGACGCGTGTTTTCCGATTGCATCTTGCCGGTCGTAGCCGAGGACGACTTCGGCACCCCGGTTGAAGGAGACGATACGCCCGCTCGTGTCAGAGGTGACGATCAGGTCACTGGTGTTCTCCAAGATGCTCTCCAGGTGCGCGCCCTTGGCGTAGCTGGCAGCTTCCGCTCTTTCTTTGTCGACCCGTAGCTCAGCGTCTGTCCTCCGTCGGTCGGTGATGTCGAGGCAGTACTCGATCATCTGAACGACCTTACCGTCATCGCCGAAGATTGGATAACCATGCACTTCCACGAATCTTGGCGCCCCGTCGATGTCGTAGTGCTCGTGCTCCACGGTGACCGGCCGCTTCGTCCTTTTGACCTCGTCGAGCGGGCAAACATGGACGTCGCTTCCGCAAGGTGCGTCCCGACGGTGGGTCAATCCATAACAGGTGGCTCCTGCTCCAGGTTCGTCGGCTCCGGCGGCTCGGTTGGCCGTCTTGATGGTGAAGTCATTGGCGTCGATGACCAAGAACGGATAGGGGAGGGAGTCGAGTACCTCGGTCAGTAACTCCTTGTGCGTCTCGGTCGCTTCTTCAGAGCCCCTGCGCTCACGCTCGCTCTGCCGCAAGCGCCGAAGGCCGAGGATGATGACCACCAGTCCTCCGAGCCAGAGCAAGCCGTGCCCTAGGGCCAGCTGGTGGTTCCATAGCAGTGCCCCAGCGATGAGTGTGGTCCACAGGGCTGCCAGGGCCCATACATACCGGTCAAGCTGGCGTGAGTAGTCCGGTCGTTGGGTCGTGTGATTCATTGGCCGGAAGATCGAAAACGCCTCGGAGGTCGTTGGCCAGGTCCTTCAGGGATTCGTAGGGGTGCCCAGCATTGACGGCGAAACGCATCAGGATCTCGTTCAGGCTCTCGGAGACGTAGGGGAAGAGGCTCTTCAGGTTCGCGATTCGATTGCGGCCTAGAGTCATGGCGTCTTCACCATTGATGTCGCTGCGACAGCCCGGATAGCTCTCGGGGTATCGGCGGAGCCAGTGAAACGTATTGGTGCCCATGCCGACGACGAAGTTGATTACATTCCCCATGCACCAGATGTCGTAGTCAGCGAAGTTGACGTGATAGTCGAAGTCGATCCACCTGTACTTTCCGGTGTCGCTGTCGATGAAGATGTGATCGTTGCGGACGTCGCCGTGGTGCTGGCCCAGGTCGTGGAGCGTTTGCAATGCATCGATGCAATGGACCACTTCGGCCATCATCCCTGGAAGAACCTGGACGTAATAGTCCTCGTGGGCCATTTCCAGGTCGTTGATATGGCTGTACAAGCTTCTGCCGCGGATGAAATCGATGACCCGCACTGGCGTTCCGAGATGGTCGACGGTGGTCTTGCCCTGCATGAACCGGTCGCGCCCCTTACAGAGCGCGAGGACGGCGCTCTCCTTGTCGGCGCTGCGTTGGCAGCGAATTCGGATTCCGGCCACGGAGGTGGAGAACTGCTCGTGGAAGACCATCTTGATGATCTTGGGCGCCCCGGTGGCCAGGTCGATGGCATGTTTCACCCAGAACTTGGGCTGGTCATCGATGCCGAAACGCCCCTCGGTCATTTCGCCGCGGACGAAGTACTCGTGGTCCTGAAGGCGCAGCACGCTGCCGCCGTAGATGGCTGCATAGCAGGTCGTGTCTTCGAAGATGTCCAGGTGGCCGTCGACCTTACGACCACAAACCTCGGCGATGCGGTCCTTGAGCTGGGCTTCGGAGGTGAACATCTTCAGTCCTCTTTGACTGGCGCGCGGCGCTTGGGTGGTCGGCAGTGCCCCTCACGGACTGGCGACTCGGGGACAGGCACTGGGTCGGCCGGACTCATGAGCGTCCTGGCGGTTCGGGGTCGTCACGCAGTGCCAGGTTCTCTAGCTCGCTGTCTGGGTCCCTCGCCTGCAATCGCAGGAGCCACGTCTGGGGGGTCAATAGGGCCGGTGCGGCGAGCGTCTCCTGGTTTCTGGCGGTGACTGTGCCGGTGAGCGGAAGAGCCACGCCGTGCTGCTCGTTGCACCCGGCGGTGACGACGATCCCCGTCATGCCTTGCTCGACGACTTCATTGACCGGAGGAGCGGAGAGGCCCAGCACCGTGCCGAGACTGCTCAGGAAGGACCGCTCCACTCCGATGAGGAACGAGCCGTCTTGCTCGAACTGCGCCCAGGAGTGATTGGGCAAGTACAGGACTGTGCCTGGCTGCAGCACGGTGCCGTCGGCGGAGCTTCGCTCCTGAGGCTCGGTCGCTGGCCCCTCTGCCTGGTGATGGAGCGCGCGCGTAACAGGAGCCAGGAGCTCCTTACGCGTGAATGGTTTGGCCACATAATCGACCGCTCCCAGCCGGAGTGCTTGGAGCGCCGTCCGAATGGTCGGGTATCCGGTGACCATGATGGTTGGTACGTGAATGTCCTCACCGTCGAGTGCCTCGAGCAGCTCGATACCACTCATCTCAGGCATCATGAGGTCGGTAATGACCAGGTCGTAGTGCTCGGACTGTAGCCGCTGGAGTCCGTCGCGGGCGGCGAAGGTCGACTGCACCTCATAACCAGCGCCGGAGAGGACCCGGCTCATACTGGCGTGAACCACCTCCTCGTCGTCAATCACCAGTATGCGGGCCTGACCAGCGGTGTTCGTTGGCACGGCGAAGTCCTTTCTGAGCTGGGCAGCACTCATCCGCCGCGGGGAGCACCGTGCGACCCGGTGTCGGGAGGTCGTCGATGGGCGCCGCGCGGCCTTTCAGGACCACCGAGAACTCCCGCCCTTCGTGCTCGCGCTAGAATCCTGACCGCCCCCCCCTTTCGAACGCGCTGCGGGCGCTCTGTAGATACCGCCACCCAACAGCGCTCTGCCTACTTGAAAGCAATCCTCGGGCCACCGGAGGAGCCGGCGACCGGGTCACCACGCTTTCGTCAAATGTCTTTGCATTCGGCATGGCGCTGCGCGCCAGCCTTTCTGGCGGACTGTGCCTCTTGGGCATGGTCTCCGCGGGCACCCCAATCGCCGAGCCGGAAAGTCGGCTGGCCACGCCGAGTGCCCGGCACACTGCCGCCTGTTCGGCGGTCGGTGCCGGGCGTACTTTGTGTCCCGTCGCCGTCCGTCTATGCTCCGGCTAGCCTGGAGGAGGACGTCCCTGAGGCGTTCCGCTTTGCGCGGCAGTCTGCCCGCTCCTCACGGCGAAAAGCGCAGCGGTAGTCAAAGCGACGTGGTCATGGGGGAACGCACAGGCGCATCGACGAGGACTAAGGGGAATAGGCCGCCGATTCTCGCGGCGCTGAGCCGTCCATTCTTGTCAGCCATCGGCCGTGCCGGCCACGACACGAGCGATTCGGACGTGGTGTTCCGCACCCAGATCCTCGTGCTGCATGGCATCGTGATGGCCATGCTGGCCCTGACCTACACCTACAGTCACTGGCAGAGTGGCGCTGTCGGCCTGGCCGGGCTGTTCACCTTGTTCGCGGCCTTGATCGCTGGCCTCTTTCTGGCGCTGCGAATCTTCGGGACCTTTCGCCTGGTGGCCCACGGAACGGTGCTGGTGGGTGCCGTCTTCACGATTGCAGCGACCTACTTCACCGGTGGGATGCGGCTGACCAACGTCTGTCCATTCTTCATCGTCATCGTTTCGTCCATCTTCCTACTGGGGTGGAAGGGCATGGGTTGGGCGGCGCTGGGCGTGCTGGCGCCTTTGGCCTTCGAGCTGGCGGCCCGGAACGGTTTCACCTTCCCGGATCATGTCCCCCCCGAGAGCCGCAGCACCGATGCCTTCCTCACCTGGGTGATGGCCATCTTGGTGGTGTGGGCTTTCGTGGTCTGCTACGAGGCCGCCCGCGTCTACGCGCTTCGCCAACGCGCGGAGGCGGAAGCCGTTCGTTCCCAGTTTCTCGCGAACGTGAGCCACGAGCTGCGCACTCCGCTCCACGCCATCATGGGGATGAACCGAAGCGCCCTTCGCAGTGATCTGCCCGCGCCGGTCCAGGCCGCGCTCGAAACGTCTCAGCACAGCGCCGAGGCCTTGCTCGTGCTGATCAACGATCTGCTCGATCTGGCCAGCATGGAGCGCCATCGGTTTGACCTCACGGTCCAGGACTTCGATCCGGTCAAGGTGGTCGAGCGAGTGGCCAGCGTGTTGCGGGTCCGTTGCGAAGAGGGAGCCCTCGATTTTGTGCTCTCCGTGGATCCGACGGTGCCGCGCTGGGTTCGGGGTGACGGCAATCGGCTCCAGCAAGTGCTGTTGAACCTGGGCTCCAATGCCATCAAATACACCGAACGAGGAACCATCACGGCGTCGGTGAGCCCGGTGGCCGAGGAGGGGGATGCCCTGACCTGCCGTTTCTCGGTGGCCGACACTGGAATCGGCATTGGCGAGGCCGACCGTGAACGAGTCTTCGGCCAATTCACCCAGGTGGACGGCTCCTTGAGTCGCGCCCACGAGGGTGCCGGGCTTGGCCTGTTTATCGCCCGGGAGATCGTCGCCGCCATGAAAGGCCACATCGATCTGCAGAGCGCGGTGGGCGAGGGCAGCACGTTCCATGTCATCGTGCCCTTCGAGCCTCCCGAGACCGCTCCTGCCGAGCCTGGCGATGACCGGGCCATGTCTGCGGGGATCCGCGTGCTCCTCGTGGATGATGACGCGGTGAACCTCGCGATGGCCAAGCTCATGCTGGAGGAGCTTTGCGAGCAGGTGTGGGTCGCTCGAGACGGTGGCCAGGCCATCGAAACCTGGGCCTCCGAGCAGCCCGACATGATCTTGATGGACCTCCAGATGCCGGGCATGGACGGCCTGGAGGCGATTGGTCGTATTCGTGAGCGCGAGCAGGCCCAGGGACTTGGGCCCGTTCCGATCCTCGCCTTGACCGGCCACGGTACGAACCACCATCGCCAGAAATGCGAGGCGGCCGGTGCCAACGCCTGCCTCTTCAAGCCCTTCCGCTTCGAAGAGTTGGCCGATGCGATTGCGGCCATCGTCGACCGCGACGATGGCTAGGGCAAGATGCCCCCAGGCGCCTCCAAGTTCGAGCTGATGACGTGGCAGACCTCGTCTTGCTCGCAACCACATTGGTTTCCGCCGAGATCCTCGAAGAGATAATCGGTCTTCCAATACTCGCCGTCCAGATCGATGGCGTTGCAGTGCAGCGCCGTGGAGGCCACCTGCACGTGGGAGCCGAAGCTGATGATCCCGACCCGCTGATTGTCGCGGACGGTACTTGTTGAGACGTCCAGCTGGGCTGGGTCGAGCAGGTCGCCCAGGACGAGGAGGCCGTCCCCGAACCTGCCGTCCGCCATGGGCGCGGTGTGTCGGACCATTGAGTGATCGACGGTAGCCGTGCTGCCGAAGACGCTGAGCCCGACCACGACGTTGTGCTCGATGAGCGACCAACTCACCGAAACGGTCGTCGGTGGGCTCGAGCCTGGCCCGCCGGTTGGGTCATAGCTGGCGATTACGCCAATGCCACGCCAGCCGTCCGACAGCCGGGGCTGGGTGTCCCGCACGATCACCGACTCGAGCACGCCTGTCGAGCCAGTGAAGCCGATGCCGGTGTCGTGGCTCCGCTCGACCAGGCTTTCTCGGATGACCACATTCGGGCTCTCTCCGGTCGCCGGGGTGTATTGAGCCACGATCCCCATGCCGTTGGTGTCGTCCGCTGCCCTCGGCGTCGTATTTCGCACCACCGTGTGCTCGATTTGGACGTCCGACCCGGCGATGAATATTCCGGCGTCGTGGTGATGGTCCAGCAGGCACTGGCGGATGACCACCGCTGCGCGAGCGGCGTCGGGCAGCGGCGAGTCCTGGATGGTCATGCCTCGGCCGAGACCGAGACCCGGCTGCTCGGGTCGGGTTTCGCGCACCACCGTAGCTTCGATGGTGGCCTCGATGCCCGCGATGCCGATGCCGATGCCTGTAGCCCGCTCGATGACCGAAGACCGGACCGTCAAGCTCAGCGGTCCAGTGGAGATGCGCTCAGCGGCAATGGCGCGACCTTCCCCCAAGGGGCCACCCACGATGTCACGAATCACGGTCTCGCTGACGTCGAGAGGGCTCGATGCGGCGCTAATCCCCACCCCGGCGGTGTGCTCGATCAGCGAGCGGCTCACGGTGGCGCTCGCGGGGCCCCAGGCCGGCGCCATGATCAGCCCCGCATCGCCAGAGTCGTGGATCCGGACCTGGTCCACGACCAGATCCATCGTGTTGGAGACGACCAGAACCATCTCCGGGGCAGTCATGGCCAAGCGGTGGATCTCGGTGCCCCCCGTGTCGCTCGAAGGCTCTTCCGAGCCGACCACGATGCCGTAGGGATCGCCAACGATCTGGACCCGGCTCGGACAACGGCCCCAGAGCCGCACGGCCCGCTGCCCGACGTGCACCATCTCGGCATAGGTGCCTTCGGCCACCGCCACCATGGCGTTCGGCTCGGCGGTATTCACTGCCTCGGTGATGGTGGTCCAGGGCTTCTGCTCCGAGCCGTCGCTGTCGCCACCGGCGTAGCTCTGGTTGACGAACTGGATGGCTGACTCGCCGTCGATGGGGATGTCGCCCCAAGGACCGGTGCCGCAGGCTGCGATCGGTCGGCACGCGGTCTCACCTGGCAAAGCCATCGTGCCAGGCTCGCAGGGGGTGTCCGGAAGGACGGCCACACAGCCGCCGTCGCCGTCGCTTACGAACCCCTCGCCACACATCGTTGGCGGCACGCCGGCAGGTTGGCATTCTCCAGCGGGAAGCGTCTTTTCACTGGGCCCGCAGCCGCTGTCTTCGCCACCGCTGCCACCACTACCGCCTTCGCCGGCACCACCGTCGGCTGCCACCGGCTCGACGTCGTCGGTGCAGGCGACAAGCAAGCTGGCCGCGACGGCGGCTGCCAGCGAAATAGAGCGGCCTTGGCGCACGAAACCCATCCTATCACGCCCCGAGCGCGGGACTTCAGGGCCCCTACTGCGAAAGCCGCTGGTCTCGCTCGAGCAGCCGGGACGCTTGTCACCTTGAAGCGACAAACGGTGATGTCATCGCAGGCGCGGCTGCGGACCACGCTCTACTTCAGTTTTGACTTCAGTCCCGCCTCACGCTTGATTCGATCGACGTCGAGCTGCTCGATGGTTTCGGTCAGGTTGCGCCAGATCGCGTGGTGGCCGAAACCGCCGGTGGTCATCTCGGCAATGGCCTCCTCTTTGGTCCAGCCCTGGATTGCGATCCGATAGACGGCCACCACCAGCCCCGTTCGGTCGGCACCGTGTTTGCAATGGACGAACAGCGGCTGTTTGGTGGCGTCGGTGACGAGCTTCAAGAACGCCACTAGGTCGTCGTCGTCGGTGTGCCACGCTTTCATGGTGATGTGCTCGTAGGCGAGCGGATGGCTGCCGAGGAGGCGGCGGTCCGAGTGCAGTGATCGAAGGTTGACCACCGTGCGCACCTTCATGGTCACCAGCTCGCCCATACCTTCGGCGGTGGGCTGGGCGCCGCGGTACAGGTCGTCGCTCACCTGGTAGAGGTTAGGCAGGCCGGGCTTGGTCAACGGTTGCGCCCAGCTGGCCGGACGGGGCGTGGTAGCGCTCGCGGTGGCCGAGCCGGTCGACCCAGTGTCGGCCCTCGTGGCGGTTGAGCGATCGACTGACGTCGTGGTGGCTGGTGGCGCCGGCGGGGCGGGCTGCCCTGGTGTTTGGCGGGCACAGGCGGTCGCCGAGGGGCCGCCTACCGGTGTCGCTGCCGACTCGCAAGACGACGCCGCGACACCGCAGACCAGCAGAGCGGCCGCGATGAGCTCACGAGATAGGGTCATCGGGAGATCTCCGGAGGCAGCTCCAAGAATTGAATCCAGGCGCTCAATGCGTGTTGCACGTAATCGATCCGTACTTCGGTGGCCCGGCGGTTGAACGGGCTCTCGGCGGGCTGGTCGGCGAGCCGCCCGATTGCTCGCGGCAAGGCGCCGCGGTGTGGGCCGCTGGTCACCTGGGCTCGCAGCAAGAAGCCAACGCCAGCCTCCGCCGCCCTGCGGATCCGCTTCCGCAACGCAGCGTGGCGGTCGGGCAAGAAGGTGAGAGCGGCCATCAGGCCCTCGAGTCGGGTGGCGGTGGGCGTGGTGCGGCCGTCACTGCCAAAGCTGCCGTAGAGCGGTGAGCCCAGCGGGTGGGATGGTAATCCAGCCAGCATGCTCTCGCAGATCTGAGCGGCATGATCGATGACCAACTCGCGAGTCACCTCGACGCTCTCCTGCGCTCCTAGCTGGTCCCACGAGTCGAGCAGTTGGGCGGTGGCCAGCAGCGCCCAATGATCCGGCTCGACGTGGCGGCGACCTTGCCGCAGCCGTGCCAGGTGGCCGATGGCTCGAACTGCGGTGGCGATCCACTTGCTGTTGGGATCTCGTCGGTTGAGCAAGAGCAGGCCGAGGGCTGCCTCACCTGGGTAGTAGAGCGAGGTCCAGCTGTCGGAGCGGTGTTCATCTTCAGCGAAGTACTTGGAGTAGAAGCTGCCGTCCTTCTTCTGGAGGTAGGTGATGAAGGCGCCGAGCGCCTGCTGCCGGGACAGATCGGTGGCGCCGTTGGCGACGGTTTCGACGCCCTGGAATGCGACCAGCGCGAGCCCCGCGCCGCCGAGCTTCGCCTCCCAGAGACTGTCGTTCACGTCTTCGGACCACACGGCGCTCAGCGCGCCATTTTCCGGCAAAGGCGCGACGTGTCGGTCCCGAAGGTAGCTCGATGCTCGCAGCAGAGCGGCCAGCACCTCAGGTCGGGGCCAGCGTTGCTGATAGCTCGCCAGCGCATGAATGGCGCCGGCGTGCCGCAGGATGTTGTACGCCGGGCGAGGCGTGATGTCCGGGTCGAGATTGATGCGGTAGTTGAAGCGCCCGTTCAGGTAGCACGCCCGGACCAGGTAGCCGGCCGCCTGATTGGCGGCCACGCGCAGCCGCGAGCGCTCGCGACGTTCAGGGGTCGCTGCCCCGGTGACCTGGGCCGCCGCGGCCGATGCGGGAGAGCTCGGGGCGCGGCTCGAGCCAACGGCGGCTGGCCCCTGGGACCGACAGCTGGCGGTAGCGAGGACCGCGACCAGGACCCACCAGCGCCATTGCTCGTGGGGCTGGCGACCAAGGCCGGTGCTTGCCCCGGCCCGCAGACTCCCCTTGCTCTTGGCCATGCTAATCATTCCACGGACCGAACCTCTCGCGCTTGCTCAGTGACACTCCCGCGGGAGCGTGCCGCCGGAAAGCGGGCGGACCGTCTCGAGCATTTTTTCGCGATCCTTGCCGGCAGCAGCAGCGTTGTTACAGGCAGCCGCGGCCCGCAACAGTGCTCGGTTCCGCGGGACCGGGGCGCGGGTGGCGGCGTTTTGAAGGGCGGTGCAACAATTGAGGTAATCAATGCGGATCCCGCCACCTGAGGTCGCAGGATTGGTCTTCGGAACTCGGGCCGTTGCCGCGGCGCTCCAGCTGAGCTTCACCAAGCCCAAATCGCCACGGTTGTGGTTGTTGTTGCCCCGGAAGCGGGCGACGAAAGGCTGGGCTCGAGAGCCGGTCTCGTAGCAATGCAGCATGCCGTCGTTCGAGGCGACCAGCAGCTCGAAGGTGCCGTTCTGGTCCGTGTCTGCCAACATGGCGGTCGCCTCGATCGGCCCACCAGGCCGGGCGAGCACCTGCCGACCCCCGGTCGCCTTGAAGGCCAGCACCAACCCCCGTTCGGTCCCGATGATGGCCTCCAGCTTGCCATCGCCGTTCAAGTCGCTGACCACTGCGCTGGCGGTCACCCGCCCCTCGAAGGCCTTGAACTCCCGCTTGAGTGGCCCCACGCCGATGATGCCGTCTGCGTTACCCCACCAGCTGGTGCCCTGAATGATCACTCCCGGCGTGCCGGGCAATGGTATGGGCGAGCCAAAGAGGCCTTCGATGCCAACATTGTCGAGCTCGAGCTCGGTGCCCCACAACTCGCGACCGCTCTGCCCGTCCAGCACCACCAAGTCGCTGTAGGCCCAGGCTGCCAGCACTTCTTGCCGGCCGTCGCCGTCGAGATCCATGACGCTTGGTGAGGCGTGGATCCCGGAGCTGTGTTTGACTTGCCACAGCACTTTTCCGTCTCGCCCCCGGTAGGCCGAGAGGACCGAGTCGCGACCTCCGGCGATGACGTCGTCCCGCCCGTCACCATCGAGATCGGCGATGGCGGCCGCGCCAATGAAGCCCCGATTGCCGTAGTCATTGGTCCCCGTCGTGGCGAGCCACAGCTGCTTGCCGCTCGTGCCATCGAGGGCCACCAAGCGACCATGCTCGTCACCGACCACGACGTCGACGTGACCGTCGCCATTCAAGTCGCCTAGCGCCGGCGCGGGGCGAACCTTGCCTTTCAGCTGCGCCGTCCACCGCAACCCGCCTTGCATGTCTGCCGCCACTACGAAGCCGTTGTCGGTGGTGAAATAGATGGTCTGGCCATCCACGGCTACGCCACCGATGTCCAAGTCGCCCTTGCCTGGCGGCTTGATGGTGTGGTGGATGGTTCCGGTGGCCCCGTCCAGCACGTAGACCCGGTCTTCGATCTCGTCAGTGCCGTCGAGGGTGGCTCCATGGGTGCCAATGACGAGCTTGCCGCCCACTTGGGCCATCGTGGTTCGGAAGGTCGTCAGACCCACTTGAGCGGTCCACTTGGGCCGCAGCTTGATGCCCATGTCCTGGACCTCGGCTGGGTCGGTGCGTTTCTGACGTGGGACCTTTGCTTGGCCGAGGGCGACAGCGTCAAACTCTGCCTGGGCTGCTCCTGGTCCCGTCGGGGCGGCTATCGTCTCCAGGGGAGCTGGGGCGGGCTCATCCCCATCGATTGGGCCTGGATCGACGTTGATGGGAGGAGGTGGGGCGGGGGGCGCGCCAGTTGGCTGGGCGGCGACGAGCAGCTGAGCCAGAGGGACGCCAGCGCCGCAGTCGCCCAGGCTGAGCGGGAGGTGGTGAGGTATCGACGGACGAGAGGCATGACAATATCTGAGAAGGGAGGCTGCAGGTTGGGTGCTCTCTCGGCCGCCCAGACCTCTGCTCCAAGCGAGCTTGGCGACAGCCAATTGCTGTCGTAGCGTGCCCCGTTCCGATCGTCGACGTCGCAGGCGTTTTTGTGTCGGCGACCCCCTGACTCAACGTGAGGACCGAGATCCCGTGGCGAAGAAGAGCAACAAGAAGCGCAAGCGTAAGAAGAAGCTGGCCGAAGGCGCCGACCCGCTGAAACTCTACCAGTTGTCCGTCCAGTGTCCGGAGGTCGAAATCGACTTCTTCACCAAGGTCTTTCGCGAGCATCGCGGGCGCCGGCCGCTGAGCATGCGCGAGGACTTCTGCGGCACCGCCTACCTCGCCACCGAGTGGGTTAAGAGCCACAAGAAGCGCACGGCACTGGGGGTCGATTTCGATGCACCCACGCTCGACTGGGCTCGGAAGCACGTCTTGGGCAAGGCGAAGCCGGGGGTGGCAGAGCGGGTCGAGCTCATCGAGGCGAACGTCATCGATGTGACCGATCCGAAGGTCGACGTGACCTGCGCGCTCAACTTCAGCTACTGCATCTTCAAGACGCGGGACCTTCTCAAGCGCTACTTCGCGGCGGCTCGCGAGGGGCTTTCCGAGGGCGGCATCTTCTTCTGCGAGCTATACGGCGGCACCGAAGCCATCGTCGAGCTCGAAGAAGAACGTGAGGTCGACGGCTTCACCTACATCTGGGACCAGGCCGAGTTCAACCCCATCACCCGCGAGACCCTGTGCCACATCCACTTCGCCTTTCCCGATGGCTCGCGCATGAAACGGGCCTTCACCTACGACTGGCGTCTGTGGACCATTCCTGAGGTGCGCGAATGTCTGCTCGAGGCGGGGTTCTCCCACGTGGATGTCTATTGGGACCCTGTTGAAGAGGACGACGACGCAGACGACGGGTTTCGCCTCACCGAGAAAGAGGAGAACCAAGAGGGCTGGCTCGTCTATTTCGTGGCGTTCAAGTAGGCGCCGAGCCTGCACCGTTACGGTCGGGGGATGTGATGCTGGCGAGCAGCAAGGGGGAGAGTCGCTTCCGAGCCCACCCAGGTGAGGGTTCGTGTCCGAGCTGAACGAGCTGTTGATCACACCGGCGCCGCAGATCGAGCGGGTGGCGCTGGCCATTGCTCGTGACGAGTATCCGGCATTGGATGACCGGCGCTATCTCCAACAGCTCGATCAGCTGGCCGCCCCGCTCTACCGCGCCGTGGTGGCTCGGACTCAGCTCGGCGATCGAGTGGCCTGGTTGACCGACTACTTCTATGACGAGCTCGGCTTCCTGGGCAGTCCTGAGGGGGCTCACGAGCCCAGGAGCTGGTATCTCAACGAGGTCATCGATCGGCGTTGCGGCAGCTCGGTCTCCTTGGCCGTGGTGCTGATGGCTCTCGGTGAGCGGGTAGGGCTGCCGGTGGACGGGCTCGGTTTGGCCCACCAGTTCTTCGTCCGTATCGGCGGAGTGGGAGGGCTGTGCATTGATCTCCTTCAGCGCGGTCGGGTCCTGGAGCGCAGCGATCTGGAGGCGCTTGCCCTGCAGGCCTTCGGCGCCGAGGCCTGGGACGAGCGACAGCTTCGGCCGGCAACGGCACGGGTCATCGCATTGCGCCAGCTTCTCGGGCTAAAGGCCATCCATGAGTATCTCGGCGACCATGCCCGTGCCTTGGTGGTCTGCGATCGGCTGGTCGATCTGACCAAGGCTGTGGACCATTACCGCGACCGGGGTGTGCATGCGCTCGCCCTCGGCGCGCCAGCGGCCGCTGCCGCCGATCTGACCGTCTATTTGACCGACGCGCCCGACGCGGTGGACGCGCCGCAGGTGCGCGGGCTGCTCCAGCGGGCCGTAGCAGGCAAGCGCAGGCCTGCCCACTGAGGGGCTCGTGCCCCTTCTGAGGCGTTGTTGCATGACCCGTCGCAAAGCCAGAACCGTCCCATGCCAACTCGTTCTCACTGATGCGGCGACCGCCACCAAATCCGGCATCCCGAGTGCGGTCATCCGATTGAGCACATTAACCGCTTTCACCGCTACTCGGTCGACGCCCGTTGGTTGGTCCCTCACCTCGAGCATCGCAAAGTAGACCCACGCTAGCTCCGGGAAAGTTGCTGCACACTGTGCACGACCGAGCACATCGATGCGCAGCCTCTTGCCCAGCTTTTTGCCGTGGTGGAGCGGGAACCGCCAAATCGCAGGCCGGTTGACAGTGGCACGCTGGCTGCACTGGGAAGGCCCCACCAAAGGAGGGTTTCGTCATGGGGAGTGGTCTGCGTAGTTTGGTCGTTGGATCGGTGTGGCTAGGAGCTGGAGCGTGGCTTGCGCTGGGGACAGCCTGCGAGATGGGCAATTCCGACCTGGGGCCACCGGGGAGCTCAGGTGGATCGGACGTTGGTGCTGGTGGCTCGGGCGGTGGCGAGTCGTCATCTGGCAATCTCAGCTTCCAGCCGGTGAAGCCGAACGTCATGCTG
>JAUVCD010000564.1 GCA_030590865.1 Myxococcales bacterium
CAGCACATGCGGCTGAAGAACTCTCTGAGGGTCTTTGGTGGGGAGGAGCCCATCACACACCTGTCCGAGAACTTCGAGGGACCCTAGATGGGTGCTCTGCAGACTGGCGGTCGTCCGGCCGTGGTGCTCGCCGCGGGGAACGGGTCCCGACTCGCCGCACCGGGCGCCACATGTTCGATGAAACCACTGCTCAGGGTGGGTGGCGAGCCGCTGATGAGTCGGACGCTGCGCAGCCTGGAGCTCGCCGGGTGTCGCGAGGTGGTTATTGTCCTGGGTCATGAGGCCGATCGCCTACACCGTGAGATCGAGGACTGCTATGTCGGGGATCTTCGCTTGCAGTTCGTTCACAATCCGGACTTTCACCTAGCGAACGGTCTCTCGGTCCTGTGCGCCAGGTCCCATGTGGCAAGCGAGTTCGTCCTGACCATGGCCGACCACGTATTTGGAAACGAGATCATGGAGTTGATCCGGGAGCACCACCCTCCACCGGACGGTGCGACGCTGTGCGTCGACTACAAAGTGCAGCGCGTCTTTGATCTGGAAGATGCCACCAAGGTTCGGGAGCGAGACGGGCTGGTCCTGGCCATCGGCAAGGGACTGATGACGTACAATTGCATTGACACCGGGGTCTTCATCTGTACGACGGGCTTGATGGACGCGCTAGCCGAGGTCTACGCCCGGGTGGGCAACGCTTCGCTAACCGACGGGGTCAAGGTGCTGGCATCGAGGGGCTTGATGCAGGCGCTCGATATCGGAGACGGCTTCTGGCAGGACGTGGATACTCCGCAGATGTTGGCTCATGCCAATGCGATGCTTTACGGGCGACGGCGGCTCCGGA
The DNA here is from genome assembly GCA_030590865.1 of Myxococcales bacterium. Classification (GTDB taxonomy): domain Bacteria; phylum Myxococcota_A; class Polyangia; order Polyangiales; family Polyangiaceae; genus JAPYTK01. Next base: position 839 of record JAUVCD010000564.1, read on the forward strand.
GCTTGAATGGCTGACAGTATTGGCCAACGTGATGCACCGCATCGGAGCTGGGCATGAAGAAACCGACCGTGGCGGAGACGAAAGGCCATCGCTTGTGTGTTCTTCTGGCACAGGGAGATGACCATGCGGTGGTGGGCCTGAGCACCAGAGAGCGAAATCGACGTGTAGCAGAGCGGTTGGGGGCGATAATCGTAGAAGACAGCGCGCTCACGGGTCGCGACGCAGACCAGCCCCTGCTTGTGCTCCCCGATGGTGTTACGATTGACAAAGCGCTATTCGAGGAGCTGGCCTCCCTCAAGCCCGAGGGCGTGTATAGACTCGTGACCACGCGATACAGTGGGGGACTGTACTGGGGAACGGTAGGGGACTGGCTAGCCCCCCCCGAAGGGGGCCGCCGCGTCGCCGAGACCACGCGATTCGTTGATAGCAGGTGGATCCTTCCAGCCCGCACCCCAGGGGAGGCCCGCGTGTCTTCCTGGGTCCTTCTCGGTGCCTCAGGCAAGCCCACCGATGGCTGGGTGTCACGGCACATCAACCGAAAACTCAGCCGGCCAATCTCGTTTCTGTTCCTCTCACTCAAGCTGCGAGCCTGGCACGCCAGTCTGCTCAACCTGATTATCGGGCTAGGATCAGCCGTCTGCATCGCGCTCACCGGATACTGGACCTTGGTCATTGCGGGGGCGCTGTTCCAGCTGGCATCCGCCTTCGACGGGGTTGATGGTGAGATGGCCCGCGCCACCTTGACCGAGTCACCACGGGGGGCTTGGATCGACACCTCCATCGACAATGCTACTTACCTCGCCTGTCTCGTCGGTCTCGCCATTGGTTGGGGAAGGGAAGGGTTCGGAGCGGTGGGGCTCGCGCTGGCTTGCGCTCTGGTGCTCGGGACAGCGAGCCTGCTGTTCGTCCTTTTTCGGTTCGTAAAAGATCACGCGCCAGACGGATCGTTCGTCTGGGTGGATCGCTCGGTGGCTCGGGCCGCAGAAACAAGCGGTACGCTGCCGCTGCGACTGGTTCGCCTGCTCTTCCTGGGCCTGCGGCGCGACTTCTTCGCCGCGCTCTTTTTCGCGGCCGCGTTTGCGGGACATCGGAGCGCCATCGTCCTGTTCGCCGTGCTCGGGTTCTGTGTCGCGCTGTTTTCGTTCACTGTGTTCTGGCGCGAGATCGTGCGAGCCGCCGCTGAGCTGCGCGAGGAGACGGCATGACCGACAGCCCCCCGGCGCGGTCCGAGGAGGTGAGCGCCAAGCACGTGAAGGATGCCACCGACCTCGCTCGGGGAGTCATGGTCAGCGTGCTGGGGATCGTGGGAAAAGCGAGTCGCGTCCTGTTCCTTCTGTTTGCGGCGCATTTCTACGGTAAAACCGTGCTCGGACTGTATTTCCTCTCTTGGAGCACGGCGGAGGTGGTTGCCAAAATCTCCCGGTTCGGGCTCGACCGTTCGCTGATCCGTGAGCTCTCAAGTCGGGGTATCTCTCCCCGATCTCTCGTGCTATTCCACGTCTCTCTAGGAGCCGGTTTGGGGATCGGGGTAATGCTGGGGCTGGTCGCCCTGGCCGACCCGATCGCGGTGCACGTATTCAACCAACCGGAGCTCGCCGGCCTCATCCGGTTGGCCTCGCTAACCATCCCGGTGCTCACAATACTGGAGGTGTTCCTAGCGGCGATACGTGCCTTCAAGATCATGCGGTTCGATGCCTATATCCGTGGTGGGGTGGAACCATTCGTACTCCTGGGGCTTGCGGGTGCGCTCTATCCGCTTGGTTGGGGGGCTGAAACGTTGATCCTGGCCCAGACAGGCGCCTTCGTCGCTGCGGCAGTGGCGGCAGTCATCGCCTTACGGAGGGTCTTCAAGCGCAACGCCACACACGAACATCGGCAGCTACACAGAGCGGACTGCGGACGCATCGTGAAGTTCTCCTGGCCGTTGGCTGCCGTGGATACGCTCACCTTCCTGGGATACAAAACCGATCTTTTCCTGGTTGGCGTCTTTCTACAACCGGCGATGGTGGGAGTGTATGGCGTCGTCGTGGAGCTCATCAGCCTCATCAAGCGCGCGCGCCAGGCGTTTGAGCCGATCCTGGCGCCGCTAACGGCCCAGCTAGTCCACGCCAACGATCGGAAACGGCTGGTTCGGAGCTACGGCCTCGCCACCCGATGGCTCCTGATCTGTACTCTTCCCCTGGTGGCGACATTCGCCTGTTTCGGCCGTGAGGCGCTGCTACTGTTCGACGTTGAAGGATCAGCAGCCTGGATCACTCTCGCTGTCTTGGCCCTCGGGCACGGTCTCTGCTCTATCACCTACCCGGCCGAGAGCCTACTGGTCATGTCCGGCCGTTCCAGGACGATGGCTTTGATTGCATCCATCTCGGTACTGATACTTGCGGGCTCGTGCTTTCTGTTGGTGCCGCAACTGGGGATCCGTGGGGCCGCTTACGCGGTCGCGTCATCGTATGCATTTCTTGGGATCACACTCGTGCTCTCTGTTTACTACACCGTGCGAGTTCATCCCGCGGGGCGAAACCTCATACTTCCCATCCTCGCCGCTGCTGGAAGCACGCTCCCGGTCGCTGTGCTCCTTTATTGTGTGAGCTGGGAAAGCGCCGGTCGGGCAGTTTTGTTCGTGATCATGATCGGCACTTACCTCGGTCTTCTCGCAACCGGGAAGCTCGAACCCGAAGAAAGAGCGATTCAGACCCAGGTCGGATCATTCCTCCGACGACATCGCAGGAGGTTGGAAGAGCGGAAGCAGCATAGCCCGTAAGCATTTGAACTCAAATTCCCAGCACGGTCTAGGAGGACTAGATAATGAACGACATGCGTCGCATTCTCGGCACGCTCGATGAAGGTCGAGAGACAATGAACAACACATTTCGCAACCTTCGGATCGCCCGTCACGGTCTCCGTAACTACATAATGAAGAGACCCCTGTGTGTCTCATTCGAAGTCACCTACCGGTGCAACGCCCGATGCGAACACTGCCACCTGGGCTCAGAGCAGGAGGACAGCTCACCGGCCTCACCGACGCACTTCGGTCAACGCTGTCGGGAGCTCGATCCGTTGGTGGCCCAGATCTCGGGTGGTGAGCCGTTGCTACGACCCGACATCCTACAGATCGTGAAGGAGATCCGCCGTCCCAGCTCCACACCCATTGTCGTATTGACCACCAACGGAGCGTTGCTCAGAAAGGAGATGTACTACGCACTCAAGGGTGCGGGAGTTGATGAATTCTCAATCTCTCTGGACTTTCCCGACGAGCGCCATGACGTGTTCCGGAGCATCCCCGGTCTGTTCCGAAAGATTGAGCGCCTGCTCATCGACATCAAGAAAGAGCCGCGCAAAGGGATCACGCTTGCCTGCGTCGTACAGCGTCAGAATTTCCGTGATCTCATCGGGCTGGCTGAGTTTGCTCGAAAGCACGGAGTGAAGATTAGCTTCTCGACCTACACCTGGCTCAGGACAGACGACAAGAGCTGGATGGTCCCGAAGGACGAGCTCGACGAGCTGAAGGGCGTCATCAAGCAGCTCCTGGACTTCAAGCAGAGGTATGGCACGGTTTTCACCTCGGAGTACGTCTTCCAGCGCATGGTGTGGTTCTTCGACAAGGAGCGGATGCCTGGCTGTCGCGCTGGGGACCGGTTCCTGGTGGTGAATCCGGACGGCTCTTTGTCTCCATGCGGTCTATTGACCGGGAGCTACAAGAACCGGCAGGAGATCATCGACCACTTCCTCTCTTCAAACACCTGCGAAGCCTGCAACACCAGCATCCGCGCGAACACAGAGAAATCGTGGAACGTGCTGCTGGCCGATGCCATACGCAACCTCTAGGCCCAGGGACCAGCCTCCACCGATAGCTGAAGGGAAGGCGGGTGGCACGCAGAGTGAAGATAGCCCGAATGATCGAGGCTAGCCTCGGCAGCGCTGCGGTGCTCTCCTTCCGACAGCCGTGGCTTGTGCTGACCATCGCCGTGGTGCTCACGGCCGCTGGTATCTTTGCCGCTCGCGATCTCCGCGTGGACGGCAATTTGGCGAACATGCTACCGAGTTCCTTCGAGAGCGTGCGAAACGTCGAGCGGCTCAAGAAGCGGTTTGGCGGCGTGGGATACGTCACGGTGCACGTGAGCGGTGCCGAACCCGCGGCGCTCCGACGCTTTGCCGCCGAGCTGGCAACTAGACTGGAAACGCTCCCCACGGTCCGCTACGTCGAGTACCGTCGCCCCGTACAGTTCTTCAAGGACCGGGCGCTCTATTTCATCGATCTTGATGATCTCAAGGAGATCCACCGAATCATCAGCAAGCGGGTCGAATGGGAGAAGGTACACGCCAATCCGATGTACGTCGATCTGGAGGACATCCCCGCACCCTCAGTCGATTTCAGTCACATCGAGCGTAGGGTCAAACGCAGGAACAAGAAACACTGGCGTGCCGAGACGGCTAGCGGTGAGAGCTACTATCTGGACGGAGCGGGCAAGCAGCTGGTGATCCTGGTCAAGCCGGCCGGTATTTCCACTCAAATCGACTTTGCCCGTCGCGTCGTCGCAGACGTCCTCCGAACCGTGAACGGGGTCGACTATTCGCGGTATCCGTCGTCGCTCAAGGTGCAGCTCTGCGGCCGATATACCAAGCAGGTGGAGCATCAGGCGGCGATCAACGCCGACCTGCGCATCACATCGGTGGTGGCTCTGTTGTTGATGCTGCTCTATCTCGCGGTGCACTTCCGCCGCGTCGGGGCGGTAGTGTTGGTCTTCGTCCCGCTGCTGGTTGGGATCGTCTGGACCTTCGGTTTTGCGGCGGTGCTGGTGGACAAGCTGAACCTGCTCAGCGCCTTCTTCGGTGTGATCCTGCTCGGGCTGGGTGTGGATCATGGAATCCATCTGGTATCTCGATTCCAAGAGGATCGAGGGCACGATGTCGTCCCCCAGGAGAGGGTCCGCCTGGCCTTCGGGCAGACAGGGCGGGCCGTGCTCATCGCCGCCCTCACTACTACCGTTGCCTTCATCGGGCTGAGCGTTACGGAGTTCCGCGGCTTCAGTGAGTTTGGAAAAATCGCAGCGGCTGGGACCGTGTTGGTTGTCCTGGCCTACCTGATGTGCCTACCGGCGCTCATCGGTGTGGCGACCCGACTCGGATGGCGCCTTTCGACAGGAGGAGGAGAGACGCGCTCCTGGTTCTCACGAGGAGTGATCAAGTGGTCGCCCGTCACATTCTGGTTAGGGGGCGTGTGCGCGATCGCGGTCATTGGCCAGGTCGGCCAGGCGCGGTTCGAGTACAATTTCTCCAGGCTCAATCGGCGGGATCTCCCGTCCGTGCGAGTCGATCGAACGGTCGACCATATTCTGGGGCGTTCCCAGGCACCGCTGGTGGTCCTCACCGAGAGCGACGAAGATTCCAGGCGGGTCGTGGCGGCGCTGAACGGCCGCAAGAAGAAGCCAGGCTCTGGCATCGACTATGCGGTGACGGCTGCGGATTTCCTCCCCAAGCACCAGCATCCCAAGCGGAAAATCATCACTGATATCCTACGACAGCTGAAGTCTGTTCATGATGTCGATTTCAAGGGCGACGCTCGGAAGCAGATCGAACGGCTCAAGCGGTATCGCGATATCCACCCCTTTTC
>JAUVCD010000126.1 GCA_030590865.1 Myxococcales bacterium
GCCCATGCCCTAGGTGCCCCGCCGGCCGATGTGCTGCCCGATCTGGCCACCGCTTTTCTGGAGCGCGACCGGGCGGTCGCAGCCCTGGCCTTCGTGCTCGAAGCTGAGGCTGTGGGCGTCGAGGCGGCGACCCTCGAACCGCTGCGCGCCGAGCTCGACGAGCGGCTCGGTAAGCACCTCGAGCGCTGGCAAAAACTGGTGTCCTAGGACCGCTCCAACGCGGACAGAAGCTGGGGTCCTGGGACGACTGTGCTCCCTGATCTCGTGGCCGCCGGCGGCCAATTGACACGCTCGGGCCGCCATGGTCAAACCCCGCTCCTAGATCATGGCCACCTACCTTCCTCTGCTGTTGCTGATGGGCTTCGCCGCCCTCGTTACAGGCGGCATGTACACAGCGACCATGCTGCTCGGCCCAAAGGCGCCTAACCCGGTCAAGGGGGAGCCCTTCGAGTGCGGCAACCCGTCGGAAGGCGCTCGGAACACCAAGCCAGCCGTCAAGTTCTACATGACGGCTCTGCTGTTCGTGGTGTTCGACATCGAGGCGATCATGATCTACCCATGGGCCGTTGAATTCCGGTCACTTGGCTGGGTTGGCTTTGCCTCGATGGCCTCCTTCATCATCCTGCTGGCCGTGGTGTTGGTCTACGTCTGGAAGAAGGGTGCGCTCGAATGGGAGAAGTGAGCAACAAGTCCACCCTGGTGCTCGAGGGCGACCAGCCCGGCTTCGTGACGACCCGCTTCGAGGATCTGCTCAACTGGTCGAAGAAGTACTCTCTTTTCCAGTACCCCTTCGTCACAGCCTGCTGCGCCATGGAATTCATGGCCATGGCCTGTCCCAGGTTCGACATGGCCCGCTTCGGTGCTGAGGCCCCGCGTTTCACGCCGCGCCAGGCCGATCTGTTGTGGGTGGTAGGCACCATCAGCCAGCGGCAGGCGCCGATCCTCAAGCGGGTCTACGACCAGATGGCCGAGCCCAAATACGTCATCGCCTTCGGGACCTGCGCCTCCTGCGGGGGCTTCTACGACAATTACGCCACCCTCGCCGGCATCGACAAGATCATGCCCGTGGACATCTACATCCCAGGCTGTCCGCCGCGGCCAGAGGGTGCCCTGGACGGCCTGATGCTGCTCCAGGACAAGATCAGAGCCGGCGATCCCAAGCCAGGCGTGGTGAAGCCCCGCATCGATCCGGTCGAGCGGGCCGCCGAGCTGGTCGAGCTGCGCCACGCTGGCGGCCCTCCAACCAGCACGGCAAAGCCGGACAGCCGGGAATGGACCGGGAAGTGAGGACACCATGAGCCAAAAAGTCCTCGACATCCTCGCCGAGGAGTTCGGCAACGCCATCGTTCACACCCACGATCAATGTGGCGACGAGACGGCGGTCGTCGATCTGGCGAGCTGGAAGCAGATCGCGACCTTCCTGCGTGACGACCCGCGCATCGCCATGGATCACTTCATCGATTTGACGGCAGTCGACCACCTCGGGCGCCCCACCTCGGCGAATGATCCGTTGCGAGGCAGCGACGACAGCCGTTTCGAGGTGGTGCTGCACCTGCGCTCGATGCAGAAGATGCACCGCATTCGGCTCAAGGCAGCGCTAGCCAACCAGGCGGACGACGAGCTGCAGATCGACTCGCTCGCGGATGTGTGGTCCGGAGCCAACTGGTTCGAGCGAGAGTGTTACGACATGTTCGGCATCCACTTCGCAGGTCACCCCGATCTGCGGAGGATATTGCTCTACGACGAGTTCGAGGGGCATCCGCTGCGCAAGGACTACGACGCCAAAAAGACCCAACCCCTGGTCGACTATCGGGACGAGGCTGTCGATCGACTGCCCCCCTTCAAAGACGACGAAGGCATGCCTTTTGGACGGCGAACCCACGCCGGTGTCGAACGTGCCGGGCGCGGCACCGCCCGCCTGGCCGAGCGTAATCTGCTGGGCTTTGCCGCACCGACGGCGCCGGCCAGCGAGAAGGACAGCAGCCCCTCGAGCGAGGACGAAGGGAAGGCCTGATGGAACCGGTAGACGTCGAGTTGCAAGATGGGGAGCTCGAGCTCCCCACCGATTCGATGCTGGTCCAGATGGGGCCATCACACCCGGCGATGCACGGCACCGTGCGCATCATCATCGAGCTGAGCGGCGAGACGCTCACCAAGGCGGACGTCCAGATCGGCTTTTTGCACCGCGGTTTCGAGAAGATGTGCGAGCGGGGGACCTGGTCCCAATGCCTGCCCTACGTCGATCGGCTCAACTACGCCTCACCGATGCTGAACAACGTCGGCTTCGTACTGGCGGCGGAGAAGCTACTCGGGGTGACCGTGCCCGAGCGGTGCCAGCACTTTCGGGTAGCCCTCAGCGAGCTGGCGCGGATCGCAGACCACATGGTCTGCTCGGCTGCCTTCGCCATGGAGCTCGGCGCCTTCACGCCCTTCCTCTATCTGACCAAGGCCCGCGAGCTCATCTACGACATCCTCGAAGAAGAGACCGGGGCCCGAGTCACCCACGCCTTCGCCCGTATCGGGGGGATGGCGGCACCACCAAGCGACGACTTCGGCCAGCTGATCCGCGATGCCATGCCGTCGGTGATGCAGCTGGTCGACGACACCGAGGCTCTGTTGCTCAAGAACCGCATCTTCCTGGACCGAGTCGAGGGGCTCGGCGTGATGAGCCAGAAGGATGCCATCGCCCTCGGTTGGACCGGCCCAGTGCTGCGGTCCACCGGCGTGCCCTACGACATCCGCAAGGCCCACCCCTACCTGACCTACGATCAGTACGATTTCGACGTCCCAGTCGGCAGCGCCGGTGACAACTACGATCGCTTCATGTGTCGGCAGGCGGAGATTCGTCAGAGTGCGCGCATCATCGAGCAAGCGGTGGCGCAGATGCCCAAGTCGGGACCGGTGAACATCGACGATCCCCGGGTCGTGTTTCCCCCCAAAGACCAGGTCCACAACACCATCGAAGGCACCATCCGTCACTTCAAGCTGGTGATGGAGGGGGTCGAGCTGCCGGCCGGCGAGTGCTACTCCTACAGCGAAGCCAGCAACGGGGAGCTGGGGTTCTACATCCTGTCCGATGGCAGCGGCACTCCCTGGCGGGTCCGTATCCGTCCGCCCTGTTTCGCCTGCGTGCAGGGGCTCGAGCAGATGATCACCGGAGGCATGATCGCCGACGTGATCCCGGCCTTCGGATCGATGAACATGATCGGCGGAGAGTGCGACCACTGAGCCACGCGGTCGGCTGCCCGCCTCCAGCAGGCTAGCCGATGGCTCCATACCGAACAGAAGTAGAGAGCTGAGAGCCACGATGGCGGAAGGCACGATCACCATAGACGGCCGCGAAGTTCCCTTTGAAAAAGGGGAAACAATCATCACGGCGGCCAGACGGGCGGGCATCGAGATCCCCCACTACTGCTGGCACCCGGGCTTGAAGGCACCGGCGAGCTGTCGCATGTGCCTGGTGGAGATCGAGCCACCGCCGGGACGACCCGCCATGATGCTCGACATCCTGGCCTGGGACGAGGACCAGCACGACTACACGGTCGTCAAGAAGCCCAAGCTGATGCCGGCCTGCCAAATGGGCTGCGCCGACGGCATGGTGGTCCACAACACCACCAGCAAAGAGGTGGAGAAGGCCCGCGCCGCAGTCCAGGAGATGCTGCTGCTCAATCACCCGGTCGACTGCCCCATTTGCGACCAGGCGGGTGAGTGCTCGCTACAAGACAACCTGGTGGCCCATTACGACTACGACAAACGCATGGTCGACGAGCCCTTGCACAAGGTCAAGGCCGTGCCCTTCAGCGACGACATCGTCTACGACGGCGAGCGCTGCATCCGCTGCACCCGCTGCGTCCGGATCTCTCGTGACCTGGCTGGCGATCCGGTGCTGAGCGTAAGAGAGCGGGGCAACCACAGCGAAATCACCGTGTCGCCAGGGCGCCAGCTCGACCACCCCTACTCGCTGATGACGGCGAACTACTGCCCGGTTGGGGCCCTCACGCCAACCCACTTTCGCTTCAAGACGCGGGTATGGTTCCTCCGGTCGGGCCTCACCTTGTGCCAGGGGTGCGCCACCGGCTGTAACGCCTACCTCGACTATGACCCACGGACCAACCAGCCGTACCGTTTCCGGCCTCGGGAAAACGAGCAGGTCAACCAGTTCTGGATGTGCGACGAGGGCATGCTGTCCTACCCGGAGAGCCAGTCGGGCCGCTTGCTCACCGCCCTGGTCGGCGGTGACGACGCCACCATGGCCGAAGCGCTCCAGGCCGCGAAGAAACAGCTCAAGGGCTGCGATGACGAGCCCGAGCGGACCGCCATCGTCCTGTCTGCGCAGCACTCCAACGAGGACAACTTCGCCCTGGCGCTCTTGGCGAGCCAGTACTTGAACGCTACCGATGTCTACATTGCTGGGCGCCCCGCCGGCGGAAGCGATGAGCTGCTGATCAGCGAGGACAAGAATCCCAATACGGCGGGAGTGCACCAAGTTGCCGAGCAGCTCGGACTTCAGCCGCCCAAGCCCTTCGCCGAGCTGATGGAGAAGCTCGCCAAGGACACCTATCGCTACGTCATCAGCCTCGGCTCAGAGATCGAGGTCGATGGGGCAGAGGCCAAGAACGAGCTGTTGCGTCTGAAGGGCGCAGTGGCCATCTGCAGTCACGACGGCCCGCTCTCCAAGTCGGCTCACATCGCTCTGCCCGCCTGCTCGTGGGCTGAGGTCGCCGGCACCTACGTCAACAAGTCGGGCATCGCACAGCGGGCCGAGCCGGTGCTGGAGCCGCTCGGCGACGCCTATCCGGCCTGGCAGATCGTCGTCGCCTTGGGCCGAGCCATGGGCTTCGACATCGACTGGCAAAGCCGCAGCGACCTCGAGCTGGCCATGGCGCCCAAGCCGCCCATCGAGGCTGAGTCCGAGGGGGCCACGGACGCACAAGCCACCGTCGAGGAATCGTCACCGTGAGGTTGGATCATGACCTGGGCTGAGCTCTCCCTCACGTTCATCAAGATCGTCATCGTAGTCGTCTTCTTGCTGATCATGGCGGCTCTATCGGTGTGGGCCGACCGGCGCCAAGGCGCCCTAATACAGGACCGCGTCGGACCGATGCGCGCGGTGGTCTACCTCCATCACGCCATCGTGCGGGCGCTGATCGCCGCGCCGGCCTTCCTAATCGCCGGGGCGATCAGCATCCCCTTCTGGCACCGATCGCCAGGGGTCGAACAGGCGCGGATCACCACGGGACTCGAAATCGCGGTGCTCGTGGGCTGGTTCAGCCTGCTGCTATTGAGCTCCCACGTCCGCCGCCGCGGATCGGACAACGGCTTCGAAGCCATGGTGGCCCAGGCCGATCCCCGTGCCTACTTCTACGGTGGACTGGTGCTGCACGTGGCCGTCCTGCCCCTGGCCCGGCTGGTCCCAGCGAGCTGGTATGCGGCCGATAGCATTCAGTGGGGCCCAGGCCTCAGTGGGGCCATCGCGGCCATGGTCATCATGTTCTGTGGCCTCTACGCGAGCTCCAAAGTGCCGGACGGCAAGGTCGGAATCCGCATCGCTGGCCTGTTCCAGCCGGTGGCCGATGCCATCAAGATGATCTGGAAAGAAGAGCTGCGGCCGGACAACGCGGACCGCTTCCTCTACGCTCTGGCCCCCTTCCTCGGCCTGTTCCCGGTTCTCATCACCATGGCGGTGGTCCCCTTTGGCAGCACCGTGTGCTTTCGGGATGCCAACCACGACGGCGGCCTTGGTTTCGGCGAGCTGTTCGGACTGCAGAACATCGTCGAGCAGAGCGGGCAGTGCGCCGCCGGACACCTCCCGGTGCACCTGCAGGTAGTGGATCTGAACGTTGGGCTGCTCTACATCTTTGCCATCGCCGGCACCGGTGTCATCGGTGCGGCCATTGCGGGGTGGGCGAGTGACAACAAGTTCGCCCTACTCGGTGGGCTACGCGCCACCAGCCAAATGGTCAGCTACGAAGTAGCCCTCGGCCTGTCCATCGTGCCCATTCTGATGATCGTGGGCTCGGTAGACGTCCGCACACTGGTGGACTGGCAAGGCAACAACGCCTGGGGCATTTTCGCTCAGCCGGCCGCCTTCGTGCTGTTCCTAGTGGCCGCCATTGCCGAAACCAAACGCATACCTTTCGATCTGCCTGAAGGGGAAAGCGAGATCGTGGCAGGCTACCTGCTCGAGTACTCGGCGATGCGGTTCGGCCTCTTCTTCTTGGGCGAATACGCCGAGTTCGGCTTCTCGGCCGTGCTCTTGGTCACCCTCTTCTTGGGCGGGTACCACGTGCCCTTCCTCTATGGCGACGGCATCCATGTCGCCTTCGGGTCCGCCGCCGTGTTTGATCTCACCATGTCCCACCTGGCGGTGACGGTGATCCACATCATGGCCTTCTTCGGCAAGGTGCTCTTCCTCACCTTCCTGATGGTCTTCATCCGCTGGACCCTGCCTCGCTTCCGTTACGACCAGCTGATGAGCCTGGGCTGGAAGAAGCTCTTGCCGCTGGCGCTGGCGAACATCTTGCTCACCGGCATCGTGATCCTGATGATCGACGCTGGAGGCGAAGGCGCAGCCAGCGCGGTGAAGCTGATCGCCGACATCACCCAGGCGCTCATCGCCCTGGGTGGACTGGTCGCCTTGGTAGCCGCGGTCACCTGGTTGCTCGAGCCAGCCCATCGCAAACGGCTGGTCCACTCGTCGGCCGCCCGCTACGCCGCTGCCGCTGGGGGCGTCAAAGCGAGTGACCTGCAAGCCTGAGGAGCATTACAGCCATGACCAACCAGGCAGGGAAGAACACCGACGACCTCAGCAGCACCGCTGGGACGCCCTGGACCAAACCCCCGGTCCGGATCACCCGCGGCACACCAGTGTATCGGGCAGACCGAACCCCCCAGGTTCAGATCTATTTGAACGAGTGGATGAAGGGCACCGCGGTCACGATGCGCCACTTCTTCCGCAACGCCAAGGAGCGCTTCCTCGGCCAGAAGCGGGACCCGGTGCTCGAAGACTTCGAGGGCGGCGTCACGACCATCGAGTACCCTGAGGAGAAGCGACCCTACCCGGAGCGATACCGGGGCCTGCACCGCCTGACCATCCGCGACGATGGCTCACCACGTTGCGTGGCTTGCCTGTGCTGCTCCACCGCGTGCCCCGCTCAGTGCATCCATATCGAGCCGGGAGAGTACGACGAAGACGACCCGCGCCATGGCTACGAGCGGTACCCCGAGGTGTTCGTCATTGACGAGCTCCGTTGCATCTTCTGCGGCTTCTGCGTCGAGGCCTGCCCTTGTGACGCGATTCGAATGGACACGGGCATGCACCCGACGGCCTACGACTCTCGGAGCCAGTTCATCTACGACCGCGAGCTGTTGATCGAGTTCGGCGGCCGGGACGGCGCTCGCCAGACCCGCAACCCGCGCCACGAGCCAGGGGACCCGACCTACCCCGGTCTGTCGCGGGACGAGCACTGAGCTGGCTCAAGCTCCGCGCGCCCGGCCAGCCGCTCACGAGCTTGCCTCGCCTAGCCGGGCCAGGATTAGGTCGCGCTAGCGCTGCTCGATCGCGGCCGCGAGCTTCGTCACCGACAGCATGCCGTAGTCGAAGGTGTGCGCTTGGCCATCCTGCAGCGTGACGATGACCTTCTTCTTGAAGAAGCTGCTCTTGACCTCGATCCCCTGGATGGTCGACTTGGCGATACTGAGATAGCCGTGGGAGCCGCTGACGATGATCAACTCCTTGAGCGCACCAGTGACCGAGGTGTCGAAGGCCGCGTCGAAGAGCAGCCGCTGGTTGGTGACCAAGAGCTGACCGGTGAAACGCCCCCCCCCGGGAGGCAGGTAGTTGAGGGTCCAGCTGTCGATCTCGGTCTCGCCGTCCAATAACTCGAACTGACTCATCGTTCGCCCCTCCTAAGAGCACCTTACGAGCAGCAGCCTCACACGCGTCCGTCGAGAGGTAAACCCACTGGCGCCCCCACTGGTTCTGTTGCAACGACCCTAGCGCCGTTGTGCCCGAGCTCATTAGCCACGCAAGCGACACATTCGGCACCCCGGAGTCGAGGGACACCCCTGGCGCAGCGCTAGGGTGTGAAGCGACGTGCACTATCGTGAAGCGGGTTGCACGACGCCAGGAGCCGCTGGGTAACGTCGTCGCCGTTTTCCTTGGCATTCTTGCAGCCGGCGTCCTGGCACACCCGTTGCGTTGGATGGTGTCCACACTGCACAGGTCGTCTCTGCGGTGCTTGATAGCGGAAGCGAGAGACCCGATGGAACCGACCACGACGAACCGTATTCAGCATATGCCATTCGAAGCATTCGGGCTCGAGCACCTGATGACGGTGACGGTCATCGCCGGGATCATCGCGGCAGTCGTCCTGTGGGGACGGCAGCAACACCCCGATCGCGTCGCTCGTGGCGGTCGCGTCATCGCCGTGGTGCTGATGACCTTCTATGCGTTGGAGTGCACCCTACGGCTAGGCGTGCTCGGCGCTGACCCCAAGGACGTGCTGCCATTCCAGCTCTGCGACGTGCTGTTCTTCGTCGGCGCCTACGCCTACTGGAGAAACAGCCGAGTGGCCTTTGAGATGCTGTTCTTCTGGACCTTCGCTGGCACGTCCCACGCGCTGATCACGCCGGCGGTGGACGTGGCGTTTCCCCACCTGGAGTACTTTCGCTACTTCACGAGCCACGGGCTGCTGATTCTCAGTGCCTGCTATGCGGCTATCGCCATGCGGAAGCTTCCCCAGTCGGGGTCGTGGGTACGGGCCTGGGTCGCCCTGCACCTGTGGGTGCTGATCGTCCTGCCCGTGGATTGGCTGCTGGACGCTAACTTCATGTTCCTGCTCCGCAAGCCGTCGGTGCCCACGTTGGTGGACTACCTCGGTCCCTGGCCTTGGTATCTCGTCGGACTGGAGGGCATCACGGTAGCGGCCTTTCTCCTGCTGTGGCTTCCCTTCTTCTTGCGCGGGATTGCGACGGCGGGGTGTGAGTCGAGGTCGCCTGTCCGCTCTAGCAGCCGTCTGCGGCGAGCCGTCTAGCCGAGGCTGGACACAGTCCATCGCCCGGGTCATGAACACCGCCATGAGACGAGCTCTGCTGCTGGTCACCTTGGTGGTTTCGGGATGTGCTGGGGCGCCGGCGCCCGAGGCCGAGGAGCCGACGACGCCGGTCATCCACATCGACGAGGACGACGCGGGCACGGCCAAGACCGACCAGGGCAAGGCGAGCGTCGTAAAAAGCGCGGCCACGGCCAGGGCCGCCGCAATCGCCGAGGCACTGGCGGAGATCGATGTGCAGACCATCGGCGCCTTGGGCGACGGTCAGACCGTGGCGAACCTGCTCTCCGCTGGGGACCTACCTGCTGGCTTGCTCGATGCCGAGGCCAACCGCGGCGTGACCACGGGCCGCCAGGGGGGACGGAGGCTCGGCGGCGGCTCGGCCGGTGCGGCAGGCGGTGGCGGCACCCTCACGACCATCGGCTCGGGCAGCGCGGCGACGACGGGCAGCCCCGCGGCCCGGTCACCGACGGGCTCGGTCGCCGTGAAGACCCCGGTGGTCCACGGGAAGGTCGCCAACGCCGCCAGCGTGGTGGCGCGCATGCGCGGGCGGTTCCGGCGCTGCTATGCGCGCGGGCAGAAGAGCGATCCCTCGCTGGCTGGCACGCTCACCTTGGTCGCCTCCATTGGTGCGAAGGGCGAGGTGTTGTCGGTCGTTGGCGGCGAGAAGGGCCGTCTGAAGGCCATCCTGCCGTGCGTGAAGGCCGTGATCGCCAGCGCCATGTTTGCGCCGCCCGACGGAAGCAGCGCGGCGGTCAGCGTGGAGGTGACCTTCACGAAGATGCCTTGAGGTCATGGGCGGCGCTCACGTCGCCGGACGCCGCGCGGGCCAGCGCTACTCGCAGGCAGAGCTGATCGCTGGTGAAGACCGCCACTTCTAGCGCGAGCTGGGCGGCGGTTCGAATTGGTTGCAGCCCTGTCCCCGTCAGGATCCATACGTGTGCCCGTTACACCCATAACGGAATACCCCTGGCCACCTGCGGCACAGAGGACAATGCCGTGGTTTCGCTAGCCTTTCCGGCGGGCACCGTTCTTGCTTGATCCTGCCCTGCAATTGACTCAGAGGTTGTTGACGGCACCGGATGGGTGTACAGCCGAGCGGCTCGAAATTCCTACTCGAGCGGCCTCGGGTGAAAGGGTTGATGGGATCATGACTTGCCGAACTGGCCTTGCACTGTTGGTGGTAGCCCTCGGATTGGGCATCAGTGGTGTTGTCGCTGCACAGCCTGCCGAGCCGCCACCAGAAGAGGAGTATCCGGAAGCAGAGACGCCCGTGGCGCCGCCTGAAACGGAGACGCCTCCACCCCCGGGCGAAGAGAAGGCCGAAGGCGAAGAGAAGGCCGAAGGCGAAGAGAAAGCCGAAGGCGAAGAGAAAGCCGAAGGCGAAGAGAAGGCCGAAGGCGAAGAGAAGGCCGAGGAGCCTCCGCCGCCTGCCACGCCGCCGGCGCCTGCCACGCCGCCGCCTGCCCCACCGGCAACCCCACCGGCAGCCCCTCCGCCGCCAGCGGACACCCAGCCCACCGCAGCGGCTCAGCCGCCTGACGCCAGCTTCGGCGTGACCACAGCCACTCCACCTGGTGGCGACAAGGTCGAAGATGAGGACGGCGGCCTGCCACCGCGGGTCCCATGGCGGGGCACCAACCTCTCGTGGTCCAACTCGGCCACGACCACTCTGTTAGGCGTTGGACGCGACAATCTCAGCAGCTCCCACGAGGCCTACGTCATGTCTTGGGCGCTGGCGCTCAACTACTACGTGGTCGACGAAGAGGACTGGACGCTCAACCTCATGCTGATCCCCAGCGTGGCCGTCGAGCTCACCAACAGCGACATCACCACCACCGAGCAGGAGCCCCAGTTCGGGGACCTGCCCATGCTGGCGACCTACCGCCGCACCATCTGGTCTTCCGGTCTGTGGTCCACCTCCGGCACGGGTACGGGGGCGATGATCTTCCCGACCTCCCCCTACAGCTCGTCGATCGGGACCTACCTGACGACCTCGCCGCGAATCGGCCTCAGCCAGGTGTTTCCCATCCTCGGCGCGGACTCACCGGTGCTCAAGGCCATCGCCTTGGGCCTCAGCCTCCGCTGGGACCATCGCTTCGGCGCCGCCAACACGGCGGTGAACGACACCCTCGATCGCCCGCGGCAGACGTCTACGGGTGACACGTTCCTCTCCGACCAGATCGCCTTCAGCCCGCTGGCCACCGACACGATCCGGGAAGCGCTCTCGATCTCCTTCAGCGAAGCCATCGGCAGCATGCCCCTGTCGCTGACGGCAGCCTTCATGTTCGCTCAGTCCTTCAAGGGCGAATTCGAAGGCAGTGAAACGGGCTGCGACGTGATGATCGAGACCGGCTGTGTCGACGTGGAACCCATGGAGGATGCGCGCACCAGCCAAAACTCAGTGGGCTTCAGCCTGGGCCTGGGCTTCATCCCGGTGCCCGAGCTGGGCATCGACCTCGGTTACGCCAACATGAGCGGCCAACTGGCGCCTGACGGCACACGCCGCGACCTGTTCTACAGCCCAGGCTCGGAATTCAACGGCACGCTGACATTCAACATCGACGCCCTCTACGAGCGGGTCATCGGCCCGCCGCGCAAGCTCGCTGAGCGCAAGGGTGAGCGCCGCTCGTTCTGAGCACGCCTTTGCCCCTGACCAGGCCCCGTCGCTGGCCAGTCCCGCCTCGAGGCCACCGCTCGATCACTCGACTCGATTTTTGCCACCCCCTTGGTGGAAGAGGTCCGCAGGAGACATGAAGATGACGCTCGGTCGGCTCACGATCCTTGGCTCAGTGCTGCTGCCGCTGCTGGCAGCTGGATGCGTCACCCCCACGCGGGCCTTCCCCGCGGCGGCGCTTCGCAGTGGCTGCGACAGCTCGAAGATCGAGGTGGTTAAGCACGACGTGCACGACGTAGTGCTCAGCGTCTGCGGCACCTACGAGGACTGGCGCTGGCACGCGCTCAACGGTTGGGAATACGTCGGACCGAGCGCCGATCAACCCCTAGCCGAGCCGATGGACAGCGATCTCGACGGCGTGCCCGACGATGTCGACGCTTGCCTGGCCCAGGCCGGCGTGTCGTCCCTCGACGTCAAGCTGAACGGCTGCCCGCCGCCGCCGGACAGCGACTCAGATGGTGTGGCCGACCCCCAGGATGGTTGCCCCAACGTGGTGGGCATTCCGCAGCCGGATCCCAAGCTGAACGGTTGCCCGCCTGATGCTGATGGCGATGGCGTCGCCGACAACAAGGACGGCTGCCCAGACGCAGCAGGCGTCCCGAACGATGATCCGAAGCTCAACGGCTGTCCGCCGGACAAGGATGGCGACGGCGTGGCCGACGACCTGGACAACTGTCTCGACGTAGCCGGGCCAGCAACGGAAGATCCCAAGACCACCGGCTGCCCGCCGGACAAGGATGGCGACACCATCCTCGACACCCTAGACGCCTGCCCGGACGACGCCGGTGAGGCGACCGAAGATCCAGCGTCCAACGGCTGCCCGGACGGCAAGGCGCCTAAGCCTAGCCCGTAGAGGTCACGCCTAGGCCGACGTTTGGCCAGCGCGCTCAGTTACTTCTGAGGGGTTTTTGGAAAACCCCTCCCCCAACGCGAAGGGAAAGCGCAGGGGAGTTATCCGAAAGGCAACGCGCTAGGC
Organism: Myxococcales bacterium; assembly: GCA_030590865.1. Lineage (GTDB taxonomy): Bacteria > Myxococcota_A > Polyangia > Polyangiales > Polyangiaceae > JAPYTK01. The sequence goes on from JAUVCD010000126.1 coordinate 12,707, forward strand.
CGCCCCTAGGGTCAAGCGCCGCCTGCGCCGCCTGCGCCGCCTGCGCCGCCTGCGCCGCCGGCGCCGCCTGCGCCGCCCACGCCGCCTGAGCCGGCGGTACCGGTGGCCGACGAGCTGCTGCTGGTGCTGGTGTTGCCACCGGTGCCGGAGCTGGTGCTGGAGCTGGTGCTGGTGCCGGAGCTGGTGCTGCTCTCCTCAGCCACGTAGGGACAAGCCGTGTTGTAAAGGCCCATCCGTGCGTTGCACACGTCTTGGACGTCCGCTTGCACCGTGTCCTCGCAGGCCGTGCGATAGGTCTCGTCGGCGCACTGGTCACAGATCTCGTTCAAGTCTTCGCAAGCGTCGGCGCACCCAGACGTCATGGTGACTAGCGGGCCGAGCGTCACGGTCAACAGTGGTACCAGCAGGATCCTCTTCATGGTGACCCCACAATCTTGTCACGCAGGCGCACCTGAGGAAAAGAACTGCGTTGCTCATCCCGCCAGGCGCCTTGGCCAAGTGACAAAAAACTGCGGGGAAGCGCGGATCCGAGACAAGCAGGCTATGGTTGGAAGGTGCGCCTTGCTTGGCTCGTCCCGATAGCCGCGGTCTTCTGCGGCTGTGCCTACACACCCGCCCGCCCGTCGACGCCGGCAGAGCGCACTCCAACGCCCGGCACCATCACCCGCGACAACCCGGCCGGAGACGCCGAGGCCCCGGCGGACGCAGCCATCGCCCGGCTCATCGAGCAGCCACTGGGCCGGAAGCGTGACCGGTTTGGCACGCTGAAGGTCCGCTTGCCGGACCACCTGAACTGGAAACGAGTTCGGTTCTGGGGCCACCCGACCCGGGCAGCCTTCCGCTACGGCAAGGAGGGCTACGCCGTAGCCGTCTTGAGCTATTCGGACGCTGAAGGTGACGACTCACCCCGCGCCTGCCTGGAGCGCTTCGTCCACAAGGCGGCCCGGACCGCCACGAACTTCGACGTCGAGCTCACGCCGATCACCCGAGAGCTTCACAAGCACTATCGCGGACCTGAGTCGGTAGACTGGGTCGAACATGAACGGCTCGCCAAGCAGCGGCGCGCCGAAAGAGAGCGCAAGCGGGCCGAACGAAGGCGCAAGGCCCTCGAGAGACTGCCCAAGCTGAGGATCTGGCGCGCCAAGCGGCGCCTGGCGCTCAAGCGCAAGGTCGCCGTCCCGACACCCGCTAGCCCGGGGCCGCAGCCGGAATCTGCGCCGAACGCCAAGGCCATCCTCCCGCCGCCCAAGGTGGTCTCCCAGCCAGCCCCCAGAGACATCTACGAGCCCGACATCCTCGGGGAGCCACCCCAACCATCACCCCAACCACCCGGTCGGGGCATCAAGCCACCCAAAGCCGAGGGGAGCCCGCAGGAGCCCGCCAAGCCACAGGCCGACGCGCGCAAGAAGAGGCTCCGGCGCCTCACGAAGCTACGCGCCTTGGCCAAGCGACTGAAGACGATGAGGCGTGCCCGACGCCACCTGCAGCGCTTGCCCGTGAGCCGCGCCGAAGCATGGCGCCGACACAAGCTGCGGTGGGGCGAGACGGACATGCCGGTGATCCGAGTGTCCGGCCAGTTCGACACCATTCTGATCGACGATCAGTACCTGGCCGCGGTAGCCGCCTACGACTCGTGGCCCGGCACCTGTTTGGTCCAGGGGTTCGCGGTGCGAGTAGGCTCAGATGAGACTCTCGCCGAGCAGCTCATCCAGCGGTGGGTTCGGGAGATTGCACCCAAGCTGCTGTGGGTCGGCGACCTGCGCGAAGCCCCACCGTTCAAGAACCGCTAGCTAGCATGATCGCTCCGACTACCGCCGCCGTCGACACGCCTGACGGGATCGCCTTCCTTCAGCAGCGCGTCGCGCTGGTCGGCAAGGTGCTCACCCTGGTCTTCGGGCTCGGCTATAGCTTCGCTGGAGTGATGTGGCTGGCCCAGGACCAACCTGGACACCTCTATCGACCCGCCCTCACCCTCGGTGCCGTCGCCGTGGGCTGCTCAGTGGCCATGTGGCTGCTCTGCCGTGGCGGTCCTCGCTCGCGCCGCTTCGTCGAGACGGTCGAGACCACCACCTTGCTGCTTGCCTCAGTCGCGGTGGTCCTCATGGGCCGCTACCTCAACCTCTTGCTGCTCGATGCCATCAGTGATGGCAGTAGCGAGCAGTGGGGGGGCGAGAAGCTGTTTCCCCAGCTGGCCATGCTGGTGCAGCAGGACGTCTGCGCATCGCTGATGCTCGGCTTCATGTTCCCCTTCGCTCTGCGGGCCGCGCTGGTGCCCTCCACAGTGCGCCGGACCTTCTTGCTCACCTTCGCGGTGCTCATTCCGCTGCTCGCGGTCAGCGCACTGGGCTACGTGCCTTTCGAGGCGGATCGAGCGCTTCGGGACGCCACCCCGATCTCCCGCCAATGGATGCTCGTCACCAGGGTGGTGGTCTGGTGGACCTTCGCGACCATGGTCTGCACCGCCATCAGCAAGACGATTCACAACCTACGGCGGGAAGTGAAACAGGCCATGCAGATGGGCCAGTACACCCTGGAGCTCAAGCTCGGCGAGGGTGGCATGGGCGTCGTCTACCGCGCCCGCCATGCACTGATGCGTCGTCCCACGGCCATCAAGCTGCTACCGCCGGACAAGGCGGGCGAGAGCAGCCTGGCGCGCTTCGAGCGGGAGGTCCAGCTGACCGCCCAGCTGACCCACCCGAACACCATCACCATCTTCGACTACGGCCGCACGCCCGAGGGCGTCTTGTATTACGCCATGGAGCTGCTCGATGGCGCCACCCTGGAGGCGGTCGTCGAGCTCGACGGGGCCCAGCCGCCAGCCCGGGTGGTGCGGCTGCTCAGCATGGTGGCCGGGGCGCTGGCCGAGGCTCACGACATCGGGCTGATCCACCGAGACATCAAGCCAGCCAACATCTTCTTGTGCGAGCAGGGCGGCGAGCTCGACATCGCCAAGGTGCTCGATTTCGGGCTCGTCAAGACGGTGGAGGAGCCTGCCGACTCAGGTCTCACCCAAGACGGCACGCTCACCGGAACGCCGCTCTACATGCCTCCTGAGGCGCTGGCCGATCCCAGCAAGGTCGATGCCCGGTCCGACCTCTATTCAGTAGGCGCCGTGGGGTACTTCCTGCTGACCGGAACCCACGTATTCGACGGCAAAACGGTCGTGGAGGTCTGTGGCCACCATCTGCACACTCCACCCACGCCGCCCTCGAAGCGCCTCGGAAAGACAGTACCGCCTGATCTCGAGGCGCTGATCCTACGCTGCTTGGAGAAGGATGCCGCAGAGCGCCCGCAGAACGCCCGCGAGCTCGAGCAGGGGCTACTCGCGTGCCAAAACGTCGGCACCTGGGAGCGGGAGCAAGCGGCGGACTGGTGGGGCAAGCACGGTGATACGCTGCGCCCGAACCGCCAACTTACACCGAGCGACATCGGCAGCCACACGATGGCCATCGATCTCGCCCGGGATCGTAAAGCGCCCTAGTTGCCGCCAGTCGCGGCGCAATCCCAGAATAAGGCGCCGTGAGATTCGGCCGCCTCGCTGCCGAGTTGACCATACCGGCCTGGCGAATATCGCTCAGAAACGATAAAACCATAAGATATAGCGTAGGAGGCGAGCATGCTTGGACATCGAGGCTTGTGGTGGTTGGCTGGCGTGACAGCGGTGGTGACCTGGACCTTGGCGGCGGCCGCTGGCTGCACGGCAACGAAGAACGACCCGTTTGACGACGACGACGACGGCGCTACCGGCGGCAGCGGTGGCATCATCAGCGGCGGCGGCGGCGTGGGCGGCACCACCACGACCACCACCACTTCGATGTGCGAGATCGACTGCTCGACCATCTCCACGCCGGATTGCCAGGTATCGGTCTGTAACGAGGGCCAGCACCGAGGCACGGTCGGAGTCTGC
>JAUVCD010000276.1 GCA_030590865.1 Myxococcales bacterium
TAGCCGCTCAGGCAGTCAACGCAGATCTCGTCGGGATAAGAGAATCCACTATTGCAGATGCCCTGGTAGCCCACGGTGCCACATGCGTCGCTGCAGTTGGCGAGCGCGCATTGGCTGAGGGCGTTGAAGTCCGTCCAACCACCTGAGTTCGCGACCTTGCAGTCGTAATTGCAGGCGTACTCGTCGGTAGCGCCGTCGCACTCCTGCATGCAGCCGATGTACTCGAGGCAGGCGCTGCCGGTGCCGCACTCCATCGTCTCGGGACAGCAATACTGGTCGCTGCAGGCGTCGCATGCCGGATCGGCCCAGACGTTTTCGCCGCAGTCTTGGCCGCTGCTCGAGCTGCTCGATGACGAGCTCGAGCTACTGCTCGAGCTGGATGACGAGCTGGACGAGCTCGACGTGGTGGTATTGCCGCCACCGCCCGTCTCGTCCTCTGCCGTGCAGGACATCCCGACCATGCCGACCGCCCACAACGCACCTGCCCAATATAAGGTCTTCATGTGCCGCTCTCCCCGTGGCTTCCGCTACGCCCGTGTGACCGCGCTCAACCGACCGCAGACCTCTAATTTTGTACAAGTGTTGCTGCCAACAAGCAAGGGTCGCCGCGACGGTTCCAGGCTCGGCACCCAGCTGTGGTACTTTTCTGTGAGCCCATGGTTCCGTGGCTGTTTCTCGCCGTCTCCATTTGGGGTGCGCTGTTCACTGCCAACGCCTTGCACCCCCTCCGGCGTCCGTGGGTTCTGTCGATCATCGGTTTCTTTCCTGCATGGCTGACCACCGAGCTAGCGCTTCACCACCTGTTGTTGCAGCTCCTTGCGACGGCGGGCTTCATCGCCTTTGGGGCATTCGAGGCGGTGGTGGGGTGGATTGGTTTCGCCATCACCTTGTCGTCCTGGCTGGGATTGCTCTGGTTGTTCCGCAATGCTCACCGCGACGCTGGCATCGTGACTGGGGCGCTCGAGCAGGGGCTCGGCAGCCGCTTTCGCGATGAGATTGCTGCCGCCCACTCTAAGCATTTGAGCCCATCCATCGCTTGGGGGCGGGTGTTGTGGCCCTTTGCAGTGGGTCATCCCGAGGTCGAGCGGGTCCGCAACCTCAACTATGGGGCGGACGACAACCCGCGCCACCGGCTCGACCTGTTTCGACGGCGGGACCTCGCTCCCTGCGCGCCGGTCTTGTTACAGATCCACGGTGGGGGCTGGATGGTCGGCAATAAGGAACAGCAAGGGCTGCCGTTGATCACCCACATGGCCGCCCGTGGCTGGCTGTGCGTGTCCATCAACTATCGTCTCAGTCCGAGGGCTACTTGGCCTGACCACCTGATCGACTGCAAGCGTGCGCTCCAGTGGATTCGTGAGCACATCGCCGATCACGGGGGCGACCCCGACATGGTGATCGTGACCGGTGGCTCAGCGGGCGGGCATCTGACTGCGATGTTGGCTCTGACGGCCAACCAACCCCGGTTTCAACCTGGCTTCGAGGACGTCGACACCCGTGTGGCCGGGTTCATTCCTTTCTACGGCGTGTTCGATTGGACCAACCGCTTCGGCTACCGGAGGAAGAACGACCCACTGCTCGACCAACTGGAACGCAACATCGTCAAGCGCTCCCGAGCAGAGCACGGCGACCTGTACCACGACGCGTCTCCGCTGAGCCACATCAGCGCTGACGCGCCACCGGCGATGGTGCTCCATGGGTCCAACGACACCCTGGCCCCGGTTGCCGAGGCCCGCAAATTCGTCGAGCTGTTGCGCGCCGAGTCGAGCGCTAGGGTGGTCTATGCCGAGCTGGTCGGCGCTCACCATGCCTTTGAGGTCTTTGCGTCGGTGCGGGCATTGCACGCCATCAACGGCGTCGAGGCCTTTGCAGCTTGGGTGGCGAGCCAGGCGCGGCAGTCCGGTACCTAGGGCCCGTTTCGTCAACCAGAGTATGGTGGTGCCATGCTCTATGCGTGGGTCGAGGGTGAGCTCCGCTGGCTCGGCAGCAGGCGCTTCTGGATCCTGTTCGCCGGCTTGCTGGGCATCACCGCACTGTGTTTGGCTGGAGCATGGTTGCGGATCGGGTCACGACCGGCGGCCGAGCTGCCGGTGGCGTCGGTGGTAGGGCCAGTTGCGATCGTGCCTGGCGACCGCGCAGCCTACCGTGTCGTGGTGCGGGATGCCGCGCGCGGCGGTCCGCTGGCAGGCGCTCGGGTCGATACGCTTATCCTCCCGCCCTATCAGTCGCTCATGGCGCTCGCGCGGCCGGTGAGCGACAGGGCGGTCTACACGAACAGCGAGGGCGTGGCCGAGATCGAGGTTCGGATAGCGCCCGAGCTGCCGGCGGGCGACTACGTCCTCCACTTTCGGATCGCCGGCGCTCGCAACCACATCGCGGAGTCTTTGCGGGTGACCGTCGGGCCAGCCGCACTTCGGAGCTTCTTGAGCACCGATAAGCCTTCCTATCAGCCTGGGCAAGTGGTGCACCTGCGTGCGCTCACCCTGTCGGATGGAAACGGTCGGCCCGCCGCCGGTATGGAGGGAACGATCGAGATCCGCGATCCGAAGGGCACGAAGCTCTTCAAGCAACGGGGAGTCCTATCGAAACACGGGTTGATAGCGGCGGACTTCGAGCTGGCCGATCAGGTGTTGCTTGGAGAATACACCGGAGCTGTCCTGGTGGCAGGCACGGAGCATGAGAGGCGCTTTCGCGTCGAGCGCTACACCCTGCCCAGCTTCCGCGTGGCGCTAACGACCGACAAGCCGTCCTGTCTGTCGACAGACACCCTCCGCGCGACCGTGCAAGCGACCTACACCTTTGGCAAGCCGGTGACGGATGCAGCGGTGCGTGTGCTGCTCGGTTCGGGTCGCGGTAGGCGGGGCCCCTTCGCAGTGGTGGAGGGCACCACCGACGACGCGGGGCGTTTCCAGTTTGCCCGAGCCGTCCAGCGCCTGCCAAGACACTCGCAGCTGGGTGTCGTCTCGATGGACGCCTCGGTGACCGCACCCAATGGGGACGAGCAAGCACGATCGCTGACGGTGCCGATCACGGTCACAGCCCTGACCGTCGAGGCTGTGCCCGAACGGTCGAGTCTGATCCCCGGGCTCGAGCAAATCGTCTATGTGGTCACGCGCCACGGCGATGGCAGCCCGGTTGCTGCGACCGTGCGGCTGGACCCCGGCGGGCAAACGGCCAAGAGCACCGGCAGTGGCGTGGCGACGCTCAAGGTGACGCCTTCGTCGGAGCGCAAGAAGTGGATGATCACAGCCACCGACGAGGTCGGTCGCAGCGGCGGGACCTCGTTCGAGCCAGAGATCGACAACGATAGCGGTGCGTTGCTACTGCGCACAGACCGTTCGCTCTACCGAAAGGGAGAGTCGATTGCCGTTGAAGTGCTCTCAGCCGAGCCCGAGCGCAGCTGCATCCGGGTGAACCTGCTCCACCATGGCCGGGTTGCTGCCTTCGCCACCTCCAACGAGGCGGTAGGCCGCTGGACACTGTCGCTGCCGATCACGCCCGGCATCTCGAGCACCGTCGCCCTCTTTGCCGAGCGCGTCGAAGCCCAGCCCAATAATCGCTGGCGTCAGGCGGAGGCGCTGCGCTGGGTACAGGTTGCAGGCGTTGATGATCTGCAGGTCGATATCACGGCTGATCGGCCACGGTTTCGTCCGGCCCAAACGGCTAGGCTCGACATTCAGGTGCGCACCCAAGACGGCCGGCCGGTCGCTGCCGCCCTCGGCCTGGCTGCGGTTGACGAGGCGGTGTTTGCGCGGCTCGAGACGCGACCTGACCTCGAGCGCCTCTTCTTTCGCGTTCCTGATCTCGAGGTCGCTAGCGGCTATCCAGTCGAGCCACGGTTGCCCTCGCAGAAGCTCACGTTGCTCGATCCGGCGCTCGAGGCCGAGCTTCCCCGTGCCGCTCTGCTCGCCGCTCTGCCTCGCCGCAGCCACTTGCACCGCTGGGAAGGCACTTGCGCAACCGAAGTGCAGGAGCAAGTCGCCGACGGTGTGCGATCGAGTCGGCTGGTGTTGGGGGTGGTGGCCACGTCGCTGCCGCTCCTCGGCTACGTGCTCATCGCGCTATTGTTGCTCGCCTACGGCTGGAGCCGGCTGCGGCACCTGCCGCCGGTCGAACGGGCTACCGCCGACGATCTCGCAGCGCACCGCCGTGGCCTCGGGGGGCTGATGCGCTGGTGGATCGCCGGGCTCTACCTGCCCGCGGCCGCCTTTCTGCTGAGCGTGGTGGTCCTGATCCAGGTCCTGGGCTGGAGAGATGGCACCTCGCTCACCGTGGCGATCCTGCTGTTCGCGGTGGCCACGCTGGGCTGCACCTTGGGGCTCGCCCGAAGCGCTGGGCGCTGGAGCAGACGCGATCTCAGCCGAGCCTTTCCCTCCTTGGGCAAACTGCTTCGTCTGCTGCCTGTCATGTGCATGCTTGGCAACCTCGGCGTGCCGGCCTTGGCGGTCGCGATTAGCAGGTGGCTGTGGGATGTCCTGCCGCTGTGGCACACGCTGATCGCTTGGGTCGCCGCGCTGACCGCGCTCGGGCTGGGACAGCTCGTCGTGGGTGTGTTGAGCGCTGCGCGCCGGGCCCCCCAGGGCGGAGGGGCGCGGCGCGGGCTGACTTGGCGGCTCGTCACCCGCCCGCTATTTGCGGGACTGCCGCTTACCATCGTCGTCCTCGCCTTCGCCATTCACAACAATGCCGAGCGGCGCGCCCGGTTCGAGGCCGCGCTGTGGGAGCGGCCGCCCGACCCCATCTCCGCCTCCTCGCGCGGCAACACTTGGGGCGACTCAATTGAGGTCTGGGGACGAGACGATTCGCTCGGCACGCCCGGCGCCGAGTCGTCTCCAGATGTCCGCATCCGCCAAGACTTCCCGGAGACGCTCTTGTGGAAGCCGGAGGTCGTGACCGACGCGCTGGGTCGGGCGCGTATCGAGGTGCCCTTGGCCGACTCGATCACGACGTGGCGGGTGTCGGCGTCGGCCGTGACCACTGCCGGGCAACTCGGCTCGACCACCACCGGTCTCGAGGTATTTCAGAGCTTCTTCGTGGACGCCGTCTTGCCCGTAGCGCTTACCCAACACGATGAGGTCACCGTCCCGGTGTCGATCTACAGCTACGTCGACGAGGCGCAGACCGTGACCCTCTCCGTCGCCGCAGCGGATTGGTTCGAGTTGCTCGGCGAAACCACCACCGAGATCGTCGTGGAGCCGCGGCAGGTCAGCCGTATGGACGTGCGGTTGCGGGCGCTCGAGCCGGGAAAGCACGAGCTCACCCTGCGAGCCTCGACGCCAACCGTCGCCGATGCGGTGCGCCGTGCCGTGACGGTCCATCCAGACGGCCGCGCGGTGACCGAGGTGGTCAATCGACGACTGAGCGGCAAGGCGACGATCGATGTGACGGTGGCGGAGGATGCTATCGCCGGTGCGGGAGAGCTATTTCTCAAGCTCTATCCGTCCCCCATCAGTCAGGTCAGCGAAGGGCTCGATGGGATCTTCAGAAAGCCCCACGGGTGCTTCGAGCAGACCTCCTCGACGACCTATCCGAGCGTGCTCGCGCTGGCGTTTCTGAAGCGGAGTGGGCTCGCCAACCCAGAGATGGCGCGCAAGGCGCAGCGCTACATCGATCTCGGCTACCAGCGGTTGCTGTCTTTCGAGGTCGAGGGCGGCGGCTTCTCCTTGTTCGGCAAGCCGCCGGCCAAAGCGGCGCTGACGGCCTACGGACTGCTCCAATTCACCGATATGTCCCAGGTGCGTCACGTCGATCCGAAGTTGCTCGCTCGCACCCGACGGTGGCTCTACGCCCAGCAGAGTCCGGACGGATGGTGGCGCGCGAGCCGGCAAGAGGCAGCAGGTGACGACGACTTGCTCGGGCGACTCCGCACCACGGCCTATATCGCCTGGGCCTTGGCCGAGTCGGGGGACCGCGATCCGAAGCTGCACCAGGCGCTCGATCAGCTGGACCAGACAGACCATGCCATTGCCAAAGACCCCTATCTGATGGCCCTCACCGCCAATGCGCTCGTGGCTGCCGGCCGGCGCGACGCCGCTCGCCCGTGGCTCAGCCGGCTCGATCGAACCGCCACCAAGGAGAAACACGACACCCATTGGGCGCCGGACACTCGAGGTGTCTTTTGGACGCGCAACGAGTCGCTTGCTGTGGAGACCACCGCGCTCGCGGTCCAAGCCCTGCTGCGCGACGGCCAACAGGTCGAGACCGCTCGTTCTGCATTGCAGTGGCTCGCCAACCGCCGGGACCGCTACGGCACCTGGAGCTCCACTCAGGCGACGATCCAGGCGCTGCGGGCCATGCTGGCCGACGAGTCCGCCACGCCGACCGAGGAGCAGGCCGTGGTCGTGCAGATCGACGCAGCGCCGGTCGCAACCCTGCGCATAGAGAAGGACCAACGCGACGTGCTCAAGCTCCTCGATCTGCGCCAGCATCAACGCAAAGGCAGCTTGCCGATCGGACTCGAGCTGACGGGGGGAGGGCAGCTCGACGTGCAGCTCCTATCCTCGTATTACCTGCCGTGGGACTCGGCGGGTGGCGCGCAAGTCGATGGCGGCCCCCTGTCGCTGCAGGTCCGGCACGCACCGACGACTGTCGCCCAAGGGGAGCTCGTCCGCTGCGAGATCGAGCTCCGCTGGCAGCCCTCCGAGCCGGCCGGCATGCTCGTGATCGAGGTCGGAAGGCCGCCGGGGTTCGACGTCGTGCAGCGGGATCTCGCCAAGCTCACCCGGGATGGAACGATCGCTCGCTACGAGCTCGAACCGCGAAGGGTGAGGCTCTACTTGAATCGCCTGAGCTCGCAGAGCGCCTTTGCTGCGAGTTTCGGCCTGTTGGCACAGCAGCGCGCCGAGGTGCGCACTCCACCCTCCGGAGCGTATCTCTACTACGAGCCGGAGGTGCGAGCGGTCGCGCCGCCGGTGACGCTACGGATCCGCTAGAGCCAAGACGCCGACCAAGCGCTGTGACCGGAGTGCTTGCTCCGCCTCCTTATCGAGTGTCCCCATGGGCCCAAGCGCGGTTGGGAGACGCTGTCGAGCAACACCGATGGCTGTATGGCGTCAGCTGGCAAACGCCCTATTTGGCCTCGGCCGGAATGACCAGATCACCTCTCATGCGTTATGCGCAAAATGGGGGGGGTGCCGTGTTTCTCCACGGAAGGATAACGGGTTGACTGATGCGAAGCACTTTTCGTCCGCTCAAGGGATTGGAGCATCGGCTACAGTGGATCTCGACATGACGAGCAAGGCGTTGATGGTGGCGTTCTGTGGGGTGCTGTCCTGCGGCGGTGGTCACCAGGCGGAGCCGCCACGCCCAGCGACGGCGTCGCCGGAGGCACCACAGTCGAGCGTGTCTCGGACCCCGGCGAGCGGGCAGTGTTTCGTCGGACGCCTGGCGGCCAACAAGAAGACGGATCACATCAACCCTGGCGGGTACTGTCTCGACGGGACCTATTACCGAGGCGCGCCCTTTCGCGTGTCCAGGATCAACCTGTTTGGCAGCGATGACCTGGATGACGACTGGCATGGCCGCTACGTGCAGGTCGAGGCCAAGCTGAAAGACAACCTGATCGGGCGACTGCAGGTCGAGGGCTCGTGCGATGACGGTGATCTGTTTCCCGTTCAGGCGAGGGATGACTGGGCACCTGCCGAGGGGAGCACCCTCACGACCCCCGAGCGGCTGGCACAGGCCCGTTACCTCGAGGCAAGCTCTCGACCCCGGCTGATCGATCTGGTGACCGTCGAAGCTCATCCAGAGCCTTCCCGAAGGCACAAGCACTGGGCACCGCCGGAAGACGAGTCTGCCCAGGTCATCGTGACGGTGCACAACCCGTTCGACTTCGAGCTGCGGGGCTTGCAGCTGATCGTCCACTACGAAGGCGGTCCGGGCAAACCCATGCCCCACTACGAGACGGTGGACATCGATCCCTTGGCCCCAGGAGGGAGCTTCACCAGCCGCCGTCCGGCGGCCATTGAGAAACTGTCCCATCGCAAAGAGCCGGCCTGGTGGCACTTCTCCTCTGTGGCGGTGGAGGGCTCCTCCGGTCCTTGCGTGTTCCTGCCTGCTACGCTGAGGCGGTGACGGCGAGCGCCGGGAGCCACCATTAAGCGGCCGATTCTCGCCCGCTGCGTGGCTGGCGATTTGGGGCGTCGGTGTCCTCAATCCGAGGCAATTTCGTCGAGGGCGGCCCAGCGCTGGTAGGCCAGCTCTAGCTCCCCTTCGAGTTGTTCGAGCCGGGCCTTGGACGGTGCGATTTCAGCGCCGCCGTTGCGATAGAACTCGGGATCGGACAGCTTGCCTTGCAGCTCTTCCTGCTCGGCTTTCAGCGCTTCGATGTGTCCCGGCAGCGCCTCGAGCTCCCGCTTTTCTTTGTAGCTCAACCGCTTGGGGCTCGGCGTCTTGATCTTGCCGGGGCTCGGCGCGAGCTTTGCCTCTTTGCTAGGCTCATCGACCAGCTGGGTCGAGGTGGCCCGTTGGGTTTGCCAGTCGCTGTACCCGCCGGCGTATTCCACGAAACGGCCGCCGCCTTCGTAGGCCAGCGTGCTGGTCACCACATTGTCGAGAAAGCGACGATCATGACTGACCACAACGGCCGTACCGGTGTATTCGACCAACCGTTGCTCCAGCAGCTCGAGGGTCTCGATGTCGAGATCATTGGTCGGTTCGTCGAGCACCAGAAGGTTAGATGGCTTGAGAAACTGCCGGGCGAGCAGCAGGCGGTTGCGCTCGCCGCCTGACAGGGCTCCGACCGGCGTCTTGGCTCGCTGGGCGTCGAACAGCCAGTCGTCCAAATAGCCCAGCACGTGCCGTGGGTGGCCTTGGACGACGACTTGTTCGGCCCCCGCGGCGAGGTTGTCAGCCACGCTGCGGTGGTGGTCGAGCTGCTCCCGCAGCTGGTCGAAGTAGCCCACCTCGATGCGAGTGCCGATCTTGAGCTTGCCAGCGCTCGGTTCGAGCTCACCGAGCAAACAGCGCAGCAGGGTCGTCTTGCCACAGCCGTTGGGACCCACGATGCCCACCTTGTCTCCTCGCAGGACGATGGTGTGTAGATCCTGGATCACCGGGTCGCCGCCATAGTCTACGGTGACGCCTTCGGCCCGGACGACCAGCTTTCCAGAGCGTTCGGCCTCCTGGACGCTGACGCGAGCGGTGCCGAGGCGCTGCCGGCGCGCGCTTCTCAGCTCCCGGAGGCGCTGGAGCGCGCGAACTCGACCCTGGTTGCGGGTCCGTCGCGCCTTGAGGCCTCCGCGCAACCAAACCTCTTCGCTGGCCAGCTTCTTGTCCAGTCGAGCATCGGCCCGGTCGGCGGCGCTGAGCGCCTGCTCTTTCCGCTCGACGAAGCGGGTGTAGGATCCTGGGAAGTCGTAGAGCTGGCCTCGATCCAGCTCTATCACTCGGGTCGCTAGACGGCTCAGCAGCGCTCGGTCATGGGTGACGAAGAGCAGCGTTCCGTTCCGCCGCAGAAGGAAGTCCTCGAGCCAGCGGATGGCATCGATGTCCAGATGGTTGGTCGGTTCGTCGAGCAACAACAGGTCGGGCTCACCACAGATGGCGCGGCCGAGCAGTACCCGGCGCCGGTTGCCCGCCGAGAGGGTCGCGAAGCTTGCCTTGGGATCGAGTGAGAGCCTCGAGACCACCTCGTCCACCTGGCGCCGTGCCGTTGCTTCATCCTCTTGCTGGGGAGCGCCTTCGGCGATGACCTCTCGCACCGTGATGTCGCTGCAATCCACCGGGACAGCCTGTTCGAGCATGCCCACCTGGACACCCTGGAGGCGTTCCCGCAGACCGCCATCGGGCTCGAGCAGCCCTGCCAGGATCCGCAAGAGACTGCTCTTGCCGGTTCCGTTCCGTCCCAGCAAGCTGATGCGCTCGCCCTCCTCCACGTGCAGAGTCACGCCATCGAGTACCGGCTCGCCCCCATAGGCGAGCTCAACGTTGCGCAGGCTACAGAGCGGCATCGCTCGTGAAGATTGGGGCCGCTTGTGCCCGTCGGGTCGAGCGGGTTGGGAGGCGGCTCATTGGGAGGCTGGGAAGATGAGCACGTAGGCGCCCGGAGCGGGATTGAAGAGCGTGACCTTGCCCGGGTGGGCTTGACGATCGAAGTGTGGATACCACGGCAGGGCACGCCAGCTGGCATTGTCCTTGATGAATTCGGGCACGATGAGGTCGAGCTCGAGATAGCGGTTGTTGGTGAAGGCCGACAGCCTGGGCCCGAAGCTGAAAATCTCGCGTCCTGGTGGCGGAGCCACGTCGTTGTGCATGGCGCCGCCGTAGGCCACTACCAGCTTGTCCTGCGAGTCTTTGGCGTTCCGTTCCAGGATGCGCTGCGCCAGCTCCGCGGTCAGGTCGGTGATCATGGTGAGCATCTGCTCGATCCCCCGAGGGCCCGCCTTGACCACCGCCTTGTAGTCGTCGCAGCTCGGTCGCAGCACGTGGGGCGTGATCCCCAGGCTCTTGGATGTCTCGGCGAGTACGACAAACTCGTTCTTGTTGGTGCTTGCTTGACTGTTGGTTACCGGCTTCTGGACCTCGGCCACCTTTTTCTCGTCCTGGCCACACTTGCCGTCAGCGACCATCAACTCGATCACCAGATCGGAGGCTCGGTCTTTCAGGAGCGGAAGCAGTTGTTTGCGGAACCGTGAGGTGGCTGATGGGATCCCTTCCGCCCCTTTCTGGACATGGGATTCGCCGACGGCCAGCACCTGGGGGCTCTCCTTCAGGACCACACGCAAGGCGGTTTCAGGCGAGTCGAACAGCCGGCAATTGAGCTCGCCGCAGGGGATCGACGCAGGTGTCGCCGGCTCGCTGTTGCTCGCTTCAGCGCTGGCCTGAGTTGATGGCGTGGTAGGCGGCTGGGGCGTTGCTGGCTGGGCGGTGGCAGGGACATCGGGCCGCGGCGGTGGCGCCGAACAGGCCGCACAGCCCAGCGAGAGCAGGACGCTGATGGGAATCAATCGCATGTCTTCTCTCTACTGATGTCCACGGAGGGCGGGAAGTTCCCGCGGGCTGCTCGGCTGCGGGGCTGGGATTGGCTTGGCGGTCGAAAACCCTTGCGCATTGATGCGTGGCGCGCTTCGCTCTGACGAGGATCTTGCTTCCAATGACGACGGCAGACAGCGGACGGCCCAGCAGGCTTTCGAGGCGCAAATGGCCGACTTTGGCTCTCGTGCTGAGCTGGGTGGTGCTCTGGGTAAGCGCCAGCGGCTGCGCAGCGGCTCCGCCCAAGGGCTGGCAACAGGGGGGAGCCGAGCTGATGATCCCCCGGGCTCGTTGGTTCAACGGCGACGCCGTGGTGGATGTCGACCACGACGGGCGAGTGCTGCTCAACGGCAAACACGTGCTGAACGTCGATCGGGCGGGCAGGGCATACGATCCCTACGACGCGCCGGTGGCGCTGCTCGGTAGCGATGGCCATCTGGTCGGACCGGATGACGAGCCGTTGGGTTGGGTTGGGGCTGGCGAGGCCATCCTGCCGGGGGATGAGGGCCCCTGGGTGGTGGTCGCGCCCAGCGGCGAGGTCGTCCGCACCAACGATGATGGCGACCCGGTTCCCTTCGGGCTGTGGGTCGGCTG
>JAUVCD010000561.1 GCA_030590865.1 Myxococcales bacterium
GAAGACTTCATCGACCTCGGTGCGCGCGATGTTGTCGACGATCCGCACCTTGACTTGGTGAGACGTCAGCCGCACCGCCCCTTCGAGCTCGTCGTCGGTACCGGGCTTCTTGGCACGTAGCTCGCCTAGCCCCCGCACGGCGGCTCGGTCATCAGCCTCCTCCGACTCGCTCTCGCTCCAGGCGAGGCTCTGGCCGAGGGAGGGAGCTGACGTTGCGTAAGGAGCAGCGCCCGGGTAGGCCCGACCTTCTTCGCCAGCTCGCACGGTGACGCTGCGCCGGCTGGCGTCTACCAGTCGAACCGAGCCGCGGCTCACATCGACGGTCGACGCGCCCTCATTGGTGCGCAAGGCAAACTTGGTCCCTAGTACGTCCACGTGGCCGTTGGGCAGATCGAAGCGGGCCGTCTTTCCGGCGATCCGAGCGACCTCGGTCACGATGGCTCCAACGGTCAGCCGCGCTCGTCGCTCGCCATCGGCGACCAGGCCTAGCTCAGTCGATCGATCGAGGGTTACCAGGGTGCCGTCGTCGAGCTTGATACGTGCTCGGGTGCGGTCATCGCTTCGCAAGACCGAACCGGCACCGATGGGGTCGCCTGGTTTGGCAGGCTGGCAAGCGCCGCCTGATGCATCACACAGCGACAGGCCATTGGTTCCTCCCGAGGCCCGTGACACATCGGTTACCTGGCCGCGCCAACTGGCTGAGGGGGCCTCTGCCGGCGCTGGGTCCGGCGAGTCGCCCCGGCCGACCACCAGTGCCACCACCGCAGCGGCGGCGGCTACGCCCAGCGTGCCGAGCAGCAGACTGCGCGGTGCGACTCTGCGATGGGCCGCCACTGGTCTCAGCTTGTTCGGGACCGGTACCTGGGCAGCGGGTTCAGCCGCCGCCCTTTCGATCCCACCGGCCGGGGCCGTCAGCTGGCCGTCGTCGGGCTGTTCCACGGGCAGGACCTGAGCAAGCCTTGCGGCCTGCTCCGTCACTTTCTCAGCAAAGCCTTTGGGTGGCGCTGCGGCCTCGAAGGCACCCCAGTCGAGCTGATCGCCCGGCGCGCCCTCGCCGTCGGCGCCATCCACCATCAGGGCGACTCGCTCGGCGAAGTCAGCCGGCGGCTCTTGGCCCTCGAGGGCATCCCAGTCGAGCTTGTCACTCATGGCGGTCCTCCCGTGAGGCTACCGGCCGGGCGTCCGATCCAGGCTCGGTCGCACCAGCGCCCGACGGAACATCTCCCTCGAGCGGGCCGTCCGGGAATGAAGGGTGATAGGCCGCCAGGCTCTTCTGCAACCGGCTCCGGGCTCGGCTCAGCCGCGATTTGACCGTGTTCTCGCTGATGTCCAGCGCTACGGCGATCTCTCTGCCTGACAGTCCATGGTATTGCTGCAGCACGAAAACGGCGCGTTGCGACGGTGGCAACTCGTCGATCGCCGCCTCGATTGCTTGCCCGAGGGCTCGTCGAGACTGCTCGGTTTCTGGTGTGGGGACCTCGGTTCCCGTCGGTAGATCAGGCCGTGCGGCGCGGCGGACGCCGTCCTTTCGGCGGTGAGATAGGGCCAGCCGCACCGCGATGGTCAGCAGCCAGGTGGAGGGTTTGGACTTGGCGCGGACTTCGAAACCCGGAAAGGCCTTCCATGCTCTCAGGAAGGTCTCCTGGGCCAGATCTTCCACTTGTGAGCCCCGTCCCAGCATGCGGGACAACACGGCGAAGACCACCAGCTGGTAGCGTTCGACGAACTTCTGGAACGCAAACCGACTCCCGGTCTTGCAGCCCCTCAGGACGTTCTCACTGATTTCCCTCGTGTCCGGCGCTGGCCTAGGGGCCGCAGCCGCCGCGAGCGCGGTAGCGGTCTCGACATCGACCTTGGCCTGGCAATCGTTGGTCACCATGTCAGTTACACGCCCCACGGGCTGAGAAGTTCCACCGGCGGCTCAATGGGTGCAAGCAAGCGAAAGCTCAGGCGCTCCGAGAGGCCATCGGCCGCGGCCCGGCCATCGCTCCCGGGCACCTTCCCCTAGCCGGTCGGGGATCAGTACTTCCCGCGGGCCTTGTCGATCCATCGGTGGATGGAGTGGAACGACAGTCCAGGCGTCACATACATGACGGCACAGGTCCCGGTGCGGAGCTGAATGCCCTTTTCCTCGGCCAAGGCGATGGCCTCAGGGGTGTCGCTCTGCATGTGCATCCACAGGTGTTTGATGCCCGTCTCTGCCGCCTGCTGAACCCACTCTTTCGTCTCTTCTTTGGGCAGCTCGAGCACCGCGGCGTCGACCTTGCTGGGCAGTGAGGTCAGATCCGGATAGGTCTTGTCCCCGTCGATCTCCGGCGCGCTCGGATCAACGGGAACCACCTTCTTTCCGAGCTTCTTCAAGCCTCGATAGGTCAGCTTGGGGAAGCTCTTCTTGGCACTATGGCCGACCACCGCAAAGCTCTCGTGCTCCCAGAAGCGCTCGTAGTCTGATGCCATCGTCTTTGCCTCCCGTTGGCCTGTTGCTCAGCATCACCCGACCGGGTCGACCAGGGCGTCGTTCAGCAGCAGCTTCTGAATCACCTCGTAGGCTTCCCAGGTGATCATCTTGAATGCGCTCTTCATCGCCCAGACATCACCGCTGCCGTCCTCGTGGGTGAAGTCCATGGCGGTGGCTGTCGTGCCCAGTGAGTCGACCACGAAGCTGTCGTCGGCACTGGCCGACAGTCGGTAGAGGTAGCGAGCCTGTTTGGTGAAATCGAGAGCCCGCTTCAGCACCTGGAACTCCCGGGCATAGTCGGGGAACATCCGCTCGAGGGTATAAAATAGCTCTTTGCCGATAGGCGCCAGCAGCCGGTAGCGGGCCTTGTAGATCAGCAGCAGCATTTCAATGTCCCGGAGACCGCCGGTGCATTCCTTGAAATTGAGCTGCTCGTCG
This sequence comes from Myxococcales bacterium, assembly GCA_030590865.1. Classification (GTDB taxonomy): domain Bacteria; phylum Myxococcota_A; class Polyangia; order Polyangiales; family Polyangiaceae; genus JAPYTK01. The sequence goes on from JAUVCD010000561.1 coordinate 2,897, forward strand.
CCGCCAGGCTTGGCATGGTCGTGCCGGGACTTGAGCTCCCGGACCATGTCCGGGATGTATTGCTCCTGCCGGTCGAAGATGTAGCGCTTGACGATTCGCCGCTCGAATTCCTTCTGCAGGTGTTGGCTACCCACGATCATGCGTGCTTCGAGCAGCTGACATTGGTCAATGAAACGATCCTCTCGTTCCTCAGTCAGAAAGTCGTGGAGCTGGCTGAAGCAGGTGACGAAGCTGCCGAAGTAATCGGCGAAGCGGAAATGGGGCATGATGCCCCGCTTGGTGATTTCTCGATTGACCCGGGTCAATACGCGGGCCGAGAAATCGAGGATCTCGGCGTCATCCGAATCGAGCAACACCACCAAGTCGTAGTCGTCATCGAACGCCTGGTGGCGAGCGTGTCCGCCGGTGGCGAAGACACCCAACAGGTCCTGAGTGCGGACCGGGTGGTCCAGGCTCTCTTTGACCTCCTGCTTGCAGACATCGAACAGATTGGTCAGATAGGTATCGCTGAATTCGATGAACTCCCGATCGATCGCCGGCAGGGGATACCCCTGTAGCGTTTGCTGGCCGAGCCGGAAGAACTCGAGGTCGAAGTACTCCCCCATCTTCTCCATGCTCTCCTTGTGAGTGCTCATGGTGTCGATGTTGCTCATGCTGCCTTGGGCGATTTGCCGCAGCTTCGCTGGATCGTGAAGCACCGGGATGTACTGGGGATATTTGGTCACCACTCGATGGAAGAAGCGCCGGAAGTAACGGCTGTAGCGGTGATGGAGATCACACAGGTGCAGCAGGTGCTGGCGGACCTCGTTGAGCTCTTCGTCCCACAGGGGTGTTTCGAGGAGCCCTTCGAATTGCTCGATGTCCTTTTCGCGCAAGGCCATCAAGTAGCGATTCACCAGCTCGGGATAGTGGTTGAAGATGCGGGCCATGCTGCCCCCCGGATCCTGGGACTCGGCGAGCTTGCTGAGAAAGGCGGTGTTGAACTCCTCGAACAGGGAGGCCTCACCCCTTCGCCGTTTGGTCTTGCCCAAGATGAGCAAGAAGCGAGTGAAGGTGAGGGGGGAGTAGATGCCCCAGTCGATGTAGCGAGCGATGGTCTCGGCTCGCGTGGCCGGCTCGAGGAGCATCAAATCCGACGTCCAGCGCTTCAGGACGATTCCGTCCTTCCGATCGAAGGGCTCGAGCAGATCGTCCCAAAAACGGGTGCCCTTGAAGAACTCCAGTGCCTTCATGACCTCGAGCGCGAGATTGCCCGCCCCCGAGTCGCTCGGCGTCCTTTTCAGACGGCCGCGGGAGAGCATGGTCGTCAACGAGCTCATTGCCTTGAGCTGCATGGTGACGTCCCGGAGGAAGTGCTCGGCGGCGGTCTTAGCTCGCTCGATGGTCTCCGAGTAATGGATGAGCAGATGATCCGAGGCGGTAATGAACCCCCTGTCCCGGTAGCCCATTGCCTTGGCGACGCTCTGCAGGTTCTCCCGCGTTCCTGCCACGTCGAAGCAGATTTCTTCCTCTTGGGCCGCATAGAGCTGGTACAGGTGTCGCACCGTCTCCAGGTAGCTGAGCGCCTCGTCGATTTGGGCGTAAGTGGCTTCGCGATCTCGGTCCTGGATGCGCAAGGCGTCGAGGATCTTCCAGGGGTTGGCCGATTCGATCTGGAAGATCGTCTTCCCGACCGAAACGCAGGCCTTCAGCAGTCGGACGCCATCGTTCTTGGGGTTGATCCGATCCTGCTTCACTCCGGCGATGACCAGGGAACGGATCTCTCCCAAAATGCCCCGCAGAAACCCCTCGTGGAAGCGGTTGTCTGCGTCAGGATCGAAGTAGTACCGGTGGGTCACCCGTTGCTGGAACTCGCCAAATAGAGCGGCGCTTCCGAAGCTGGGCGTGGCCCCGATCATTTCATTGATGATGATGAAATCGTGAATACCCGTCTCGAGCAGCTCTTCGTATTCGTCGATCGAAGCGGTGTAGCTCATCGATCCGACGTGTTCTGACAAATAGAGGTGCAATGGGCTGGCTCGGCGGATCATCTCCCTGATGAGCTTGGCAATGGCCCGGTTGAGCGCTTTTCGCTTGTTCGACCCGTCGTCGACCACACCGATGTCGATGTCGTCCTGGTCTGCCTTGGTGCCACAGTTGAAGACGACGAATTCAGGACGGTCCTCTGGAGCAATGAAGATGTCGAGCAGCTTCTCCATGTAGATGGACGTGAGCTGTTCGAACCGGTCCCCAACGCTCAAGAGAAAGCTACGATAAGCATCAATCCGCGGTTTGCCGGCGGTCAGCTCCATGGTCATGACGCTCAGGGTCCTGAGCTTCATGTGGAGGAGCTGAATGGCAAAATAGCAGCCGAGGAAGTCGAGCGTCTCTTTAGAGTCCTGGCTGACCGATCGGATGACGTCCATCTCTGCCGCTAGGTCGACGGCCGGCGTGCGGAGATGAACCTGGTCGTAAACGCCTTCTGTTTCCAGGCGCTGCAGCAGCTTGTTCTTGGTCTTGGAGACGAAGAACAGGAACTTTCGGTGGTAGTTGCCAAGCTCGGAGGCCTGGGCCTCGACACGCGAGTAGGCGTCCGCGAATAGCATCTAGCCCGCTTCCTAGGTCTTGAGGGCTCGAGCGGTCTCGAGGCCTAGATGGAATGCCTTGACGTTGAGCTCCTCGGTGCCCTTGGGCACCCGGGTGAGGATGGCTTCTTCCACCGATTCGGCAGAGACGATTCCCATTAGCTCGGTCATGACGCCCAGGGCGACGATGTTGGCGACCACCACTTTGCCGACCTTGGTGCGCGCCAGCTCGATGATCGGCACCTTGTGGACCGTGAATTTGCCTTCCGGGATGTCGGTCACTGCATCCGAGTCGACGAGCAGCACGCCGTCATCTTTCAGATCGTGCCAATACCGACTGCACGACTCTTGGGTCAGTGCCAGTAGCAGGTCGATGCTCACCGCCTTGGGATAGTCAATGTCCTCGTCCGAGATGATTACCTCAGACCGGCTGGCGCCGCCCCGTGCCTCAGGCCCATAGGACTGAGACTGGGTGGCGTTCATGTCCTCGTAAATCGCCGCAGCTTCGGTCAAAACTTTGCCGGCGAGCACCAGACCCTGGCCACCCTCGCCGCTCAGTCGGATCTCGTAGTGAAAGCTCATGCCCTTTTCCTCGCTTCCTCTTCTGCCTGCACTCGCTCGATGAGTTTCTGGTATTCGGCCGTGTATTCCGGCTTGCTCCGATCGACCAAGACGCCGGTGACGACTTTGTTCTCCAGCTCTTCCTCGCTCAGCTTGGCGGCCTTGGCTTGGCTCATGGTGTTGTCCTTCATCCACTGCATCAGCTTGAGGCTGTTGCCCATCTTGTTGCGCCGGCCAAAGGCAATGGGGCAGGGGGTCATCACCTCGACCACCGAGAAGCCGACGGTCTTGAGGGCCTGTTGGATGTACTTGTCCACCATCCGGACATGGGTCACCGAGGCGCGGGCCACGAAGGAGGCGCCGGCCGCCTGAGCCAACCCGCTGATGTTGAAGTTCGGCTCTGGGTTCCCGTAAGGCGTCGTGGATGCGAAGCGGCCTGCTGGCGTCGTGGGTG
>JAUVCD010000188.1 GCA_030590865.1 Myxococcales bacterium
AAGCCCTCGCGCTTGCCGACGATCTCGTGGCCCAACAGTCGCCTGCTCCTCCCCACTTTGTCGCGGTGTATTGGATCGCCCGCGTCCGGCTGGCGCAATTGCGGCTCGAGGAGAGCGTCCGGGCGAGCGATGTCGCGGCTCGCAAACGCTGGCGAAAGGTCGCCGTGAGCGATCTGCAAATGGCAAAGGCCAACAGCGCAAAATACGCCTTTGCTAGGGCGGAGACGATGACCCTGAGCGCCAAGCAGTGCTGGCTCGATGGTGATCGGGCTCAGGCCCGAAAGCAGTGGCAGCAGGCGCTCGAGGAGGCTCAACGACTGGGCGCGGCCCTGGATGAAGGGCGAGCCCAATTCGAGCTCGCCAACTGCGTGCTCGGATCGAGAGACGAGCTTGGAGACGCCGATGCGGCCGAAGCGCAGGCCGCCCTGACTGCGTCGGAGGCGATCTTCACGAAGCTCGGTGCGCGCTGGGATCTGGAGCAACTCCGCGCCTTGCGCGCGTCGCGAAGCCCTCACGGGTGACTGAACGTCGACTCAGTCTGACGACAAGCCGGCGTCAGCCACCCTCGTCTGGCGTCTATTCACTGCATGACATCACGGTCCCAGTCAGCGTGACTTCGGTGAAGAACCCCAAGGGCATGAGGTTGGCCATTACGCTGACCGAGAAGGTGTCTACCTCGGGAAACATCCCGGTCCACGCTCCTTCAAACGCCGGCCCGCCAATCGTGTTCTGCTGGTCCACCGGCTGACCGTCGATGGAGATGTCGGAGATGATCGTATCCATGAAGCCGTCTGCGTAGACGTTCACCAGCCCGCTATCGGGCTCAAAGCTCGGATCACCAGTGCTGAAGACGGGAGAGGGCTGTCCATTCGGGACCACGGTCAGCATGTGTGTAGCCACCGACGGTTCCACGACCTCAACGGCGAATGCCCTTACTTCGTAGCGAGCCCCTGGAGCCGATCCTGTGGCCTGGACGTCGTGGAGTTGCCAGGACATGCAGCCTCCGGCGACGACCGGCCACGGGTCGCCCCCGTTGGCGTGAACGAACTGGCCCCCGGTGATGCGAAAGTGCCGCATTGGGGAGTCGCACTCGACGATGTCTCCACAGTACGAGGCCAGGGTGCAGTCAGGATTACAGCCTCCGAGACTTCCGTCATTGACGCCGTCGTCGCAGGCTTCGCTGCCTGTCACTTCGCCGTCGCCACAATGAGAGTCCTCCCCACAGCCGCCAGCAGAGCAGTCGTTGGCGCCACCATCGCCACCATGCCCCCCCTCAGCGACATCGTCTTCAACCGGCCCAGCGGGCCTGACGGCGCCGAAACAAGCAGCAAGGAGGATGGCTGCACAAGATCCGAGGATGAGGTAACGGGTGTCGAAGTGCTGTTTCATCTCTCCACTCCATTGCAACAATTTGGGTTGGCCGCGCGGACCGATGCTTTGACGCGTCATCGTCGGGAGCTTGCGGGGCCCATGGAACAAGCATCGAAGCAAGTCGTGCGCCAACTGCAGTTGCGGTCCCAGGGTCGCGAAATCGAAGGGAAGAGAGTCCCAAACCTGACATCGTCGTGTGCATCTCGGTGCACATCGTGGTGCACATCCCAGGCACCGGTCTGCACAGGTCAGCAACGACTGCCAAGAGCCCATCGCGGTCGAAGACAACCGCGCCAAGCTACCGCCGGGCTGACGAGCCGGGCACCGGATAGGTCGTCTGGCCTTGCAGCTCCATCAGGTGAGCCATCGACTGCACCTCGATCCAGCCGCGCTTGGCTGGCTCACTGACCTGGACGGTGACCCAAGCGCCGGCATTTTCGGGCGTCCAGATAGCCCCTGTTTCGTCGGCAACGAAGACCCGCAAGCCGGTCTCACGCGGGACGGTGGGAATGGCGGCGACCCCCCATTCCTTCTCCGGATTGAGGTTCCGGAAACCGGTTCGCCCTCCCTTGGCAGCTTGGTCCGCCCCATCATCCGCCGACAGAGCACGGGAGTAGAGGCTCTTGAAGTAGTAACCATCGACGGCAAAGGGCTGCACCATCGCGAAGCCAAGCTCTCGTGGGATGAGATCGACCGCTACGGGCCTGCCTTGCAGATCGACGTCTTGCCAGAGATGAATGACGAAGGTCGCGTAAGTCTGCTTGCCATCCCCGTCCCAGTCTCGCGTGCGAAAACGAGCCTGGGCCTCTGAGATGAGCTTCAGGCGCTCGTAGGCCAAGCGCTCGTTCTTCTTCACGTCGCCGATTGCGTTGGGCCGCGGCCACTCATGACCCTGGAGCCAGATGCGGGCTGCCCATAGCCAGCCCAAGGCGATCACCACCGTGAGCGCCAGGCCCACCCAACGATTTACAGCCGACCGTGGCTTGACAGGCTGCGCGCTCGCCGCGGTCGTCCCAGGTGATAGGCGGGTGATGATGAGAGCACCGAGGGGACCCAACAGGCCGGTGAGCGCCCACAGGTCCCGGCGGCCAATGGCCAGGGCGTATCGCTCGATGCCAAAGACTGAAAGCGGCGTACCCAAAGCGAAGATCAGTAAGCCAACGAAAAGATTCACCTCCGTCCAGCCGGAGCGGAAGCACCACCAAAGGCCCACCAACTGAAGAATGGATCCTGCCGTGGCGCTGATGGCCAGCACGGTCTTGGGCGCGAGCTTCATGGCCCTGGCCTCGCTCCCGGCAGGAGCCACTGAGTCGCCTCGCTCATGGTCCCTCCTGACGAGCGTAGTCGACCACCCGCGGGCAATCGGGATCCGGCGCCATCAGATCGCCGGTCACGAAAGCGGCCACGGCGTGGCAACCGCCTTTACACAGCTCCAAGTACCGGCAGCTCCGACAGGGCTCAGGGGCGTGTTCAGTCCACGACCGAAGCTGCTCAAAGGACGGATGGCTGTCCCATTGGTCCGGCAGATCGAAGAGCGACAGATCCTGGGTCGGCAAGAACGAGCAGCCCGCAACCGACCCGTCGCTCCGAATACCCAGCAACACGTTGGCGGCCTCGCACCCATAGGTGGCGGTAGCCTCGAGCACCTCCAGCGGTGGCTCGTGGTGGCACATCATGGGCACGAAGGAACAATCGACTTTGGCGCAGAGCCCCGTCTCCTCGGAGAGCTCGGCCAGCAGCGGGGTCAGCGCCACGTTCTGCTCGTAGGTCGTTCGCTCGGCAGCGTAGACCGACGCACCCCGCCCGGCCGGCTTGAGTCGCAAGAACTCGATCTCGTTGACCCCCTTCTGTTTCGCATAGGCGAAGAGATCAGCGATGCCAGGCGCGTTGCGCCGACCGATGACGCAGTTGATGCCCGTTGGAACGCCGGCACCCACCAGGAGATCGATGGCGGCATCAGCCTCGGCGAAGCGCTCAGGCGCTCGGAACACTCCAGCCATGGGACCTGCGCCATCGACCGAGACGTTGACCTGTCCGAAGACGGTCATGCGTTCGGCGAGCGCCGGCGTCATCAGGTAGCCAGAGACGGTCAAGTTGGGGACCAAGCCAAGCTGTCGAGCTCGCTGGGCCAAGGCGAAGATATCCTTCCGCATCAACGCCTCGCCACCGCCCAGGGCCACGTGGAACACGCCCATGTCGGCCAAGACCTGCAGCCCTCGCTCGAAGGTGGCTTGGTCCATCTCGTCGGCCGCTGCGCTGCCGCCATCCATGTAGCAATGGTCGCACTTCACAGGACAGGCGTTGGTGGCAGCCAGGTGCACTTCGGTAGGCGCCGAGAGCCGCCCGATCCCTTGATCCGCACCGTCCCAGAGGGGGGACTCACCGACACCGAGCTCGCGCATGTATGGGCGATCGACGAAGGCCAGAAACGGCGGGTCGTCACTGGCAATGATGCCGCCGAAAGTCTCGAAGCGATGCTTCATTGCTTGCATTGCTCCGCATAGCGGCCGAACCAGTGCTGCACCGATTTCTCATCCATCTCCTTGATGGTCTCCAGGAAGCGACAATGGCCCAATGGATCGGTGAGAATGAAGGGATCTTGATTGGCCGTCAGCGTGTAATAGAGCGCGCCCTTCAGGTAGGGATAACGGCCCTCGGCAGCTGGCTCGAAGGTGGGCGCGCCGTGGCGCAGGTAGAACTGAGTCATCAAACCGGCGCAGAGCACCATCACCGCCGCGGCATTGGCGAAGGCCCAGGTCCAGCGGGGCTTGAGCTGGGCCATCCCCACCGACAGGACGAAGGCGCCCAAAACGCCAATCAACCCATAGATGAACAGGGTGTCGAGCTCGTTGGACATCGGGCTGTCGATAGCCGTGTACCGATAGACGGGTCCAGGTAGCGCCTCCGGGTGACCGGTAACTTGGCTGCCGAACAGCCAGACGGCCCCTCGGAAGAACAGCCACCATGCAGCGACCAGCCCCGCCAGCACGCCTGCGTGCCGCACCCCCATGGTCCGCCATGGTCGGGACCGGTACAGCAGCAGAGCCGCCACCAGTAACAGACCACCAAGCACCGCCCAGACGGCCACCGACAGATCGCCGCGGACCCACAGGCGGAAGGCTCGGTCTTTCCGCACCGGCGTGGGCAGCGAGAAGCCGAGAGCCGGCTTGAGCTCCAGTGCCTTTTCGAACGCCTGGTAGGCCTGACGGTAGTGCTCGAGCTGCAGGTGGCTGTCGCCGACGTAATGGTAAGCTGCCGCAAGCTTCGGATAGTCCGGTCGTCGCTTGATCAGCTCCTCGAGATCGATGATCCGCCGCTCGAGGACTTCCCGATCCTTCTTGTAGCTCTTGGCGCTGCTCAAGAGCTTGTCCTCAGCCTTGTACTTGGCAGCCAGCGCATCGATCTTTCGTTGCAGCTGCCGAGCCGCAACCACCTCCGGATTGTCCGCCGGAAGCTTCAATCGACGAACCTCGCGGAGATGGCCCGCCACCCGACGGTAGTCTCCGGCGTAGCGCTCGTAGAAGCGGGCCAGAGTCATCAGGATGCGGACATAGTCCACATGGTTGCGCCGCCCTTGCCGCGCAGCCTGGTTGAGCAACCGCAGTCCTTCGGCGAATTGTCCGGCCTCGAATAGCTGCTCAGCGGTGCCAATCGCGTCATCGGTGACTGCTGCCGATGCCGCTGGCGCCGGCTCGACAGGCTGTGCCGCGGCGGACAGGGCCGGCAGGCTGAGCACCAGGAGCACGCCGACGAGCTGCCCCAATCGCAACAGGGCAGCTGAGGGGATCTTTTGAGGAAGGAAGGCTCTCACCGCTTACAACCTCTGCTCAGGATGATCGGTCCTCGGCCTCGACCTCGGCCTCGCTCTCGCTCTCGCTCTCGCTCTCGGCCTCGACCTCGCGCTCGGCCTCGACGTCGCCCTGCCTCTCTCCCTTCCGATGCAACACCGCAGTAGCCAACAAGCCTGCAACGGCACCGAACGCAACCACCGCGCCGAGCAAGGCCGCTGGCATTGCGAAGACGATGGTGCCGATGGAGCTCGAATTCGGGTTGTACCCGAGCTTGAGTCGGAGAATGCGGCCCTTGGGACGGGCTCCGTCGTCTGTGCGGGTTGTAGTTTCCGCCCTTACCATCGAGAGGCCCTCAAACACGGGACAGCTAGCAGTGGCTTATCAAGGTCTCGTCAGGCAAGCCACCCCAAATTGTGCAGCATGACCAACGCCAAGGTCACGAACAACAGCGTGAGTCCGAGCTTGGCCGCCGTCAGGTGACGGCGCGCGAAACCCACCAGGCGCTGAGAGGTCATGCCAAAGGCTACGAACAGGAACACAACCACCAGCGGCAGGATGAAGGCGAGGTTGTAGACCAGCAGGTTGAAGGTCGCCGCCGCTCGGTACCGAGGCTCGGCGATCATGGTGACGATGGGAACGTAGACCTGGCCGGTGCAGGCCAGCTCCATGCTGGCGATGACCACACCCAGGGAAAACGACGCCGTACCCACTGCGACATCGTTCCGTGCGAAGGCCCGGATCCGGGCGCGAATCCGTCGCTGGAGGAAGGCCGGCAGCTTGAGGGCGATGTCCGTCGCTTGGCCACGAAAACAACGGACCGTGTCCACCGCGCTGAGCGCGGCGAGCACGATCAACCCGGCGAGCAGCACGACGTTGATCGTCGTGGCCACCGTGGGATGGCCCATTAGCGTGTTGGCCAGCTGATAGAAGAGCGCACCGATGGCCAGGTAGGTGAGGAAGACCGCCAAGGTGAAGATCCCACCGGTGAGCAAAATCTGCCGCCGGCTACGGCCGGCGACGGTCAGGTACGACAACAGGAAGATGATGGTGGTGAAGGCGCAGGGGTTGATACCGTCGAGCAGTCCGGCAGCCACGATGACCGCCAAGTTGAGCGCTTCGAACTTTTGGGTGCGGATCGCTTGGGTGTCCCGAGGCTCACTGAAGGGGACGACCGCTTGCTCCTGATAGCGCAACCGGTCCTTCAGATAGTGCTCGAGCTCGGTGGGCAGTCCAGCGCGGATCTCCCCAGCACCGCCCAGCACGCTACGACCCATGAATACCGTCGGCACCTCGGCATCCTGACGACCAAAATCGGCCCCAGCCGCCACCAGCAGGTCGTAGGTGCCAGGCAAGCCCAGATCGTAATAGTGGACTTTCAAAGGCACGCCGTGTTGCCGAGACCAGCGAGGCAGCTCGTGATCGAGCAGTTGACGGCAATATTTGCAGTCGTAGGAAAACAGGTGGACGACCAATGGCGGATCAGCCTGAGGCTGGCCAATGGCGATCTCTCGCCGCAGTCGCCGCGCCTGCCGCTGAAGCACCGACGGAGACCCGTCACCACCGCTGGTCCGCGGCAAGAGGGTGAACGAGTCGAGCACCGTGCCGTCCTCAGCCACCGCACGAATGTGCATGGCCCCCGGCTTGACGTCGACGCGGCAGAAGTGATGACGCCTGGCCTCCGCTTGGGCGATAACGGCGGAGCTCTTGGGCATCCACACCAGCTCAGCGCCGGCGCCACCAGAAATGACATAGGTGACGCGGTCCAGCTGTGAGCGCTCGTACAAATGCCAGCTGGCGAGGACCAAGTCCACGCCCCGCTTGCTCAGTAGCGGTCCCCAGACCCGTTGCAGCGTCTCTGCGGATCGTCCGCGGCTGATGACGATGGGGTCATGGAGAAACACCACCCGAAACGGGGCCTTGCGAACGTCGTCCTGAGAGAGTTGCTCGTCTAGCCAGCGAAGTTGCTCGCTGTCGGCGCCAAAGTCCGACTCGGACTGACCGCTGAGAGCGCCCCAGACGTGCATCCCGACGAACTGAACGCCCCCCCACTCAAAACGGTAGTGCCCACGACCTGCCGTGGGAAAATAGTCCACCGCGCGACCGCGACCCTCGGCCAAGTCGTTGTCACCTAGCACCGGGAAGATCGCCGATCGCCTGCGCAAGTCGGCCTCCACCTCGAAGAACGTCACCCAATCGGTCGCTCGGCTGCCATCGTCGACCAGATCGCCGAGCACCAAGCTGAAGGCAGGCTCGACCAGAACCATTTGCTCGACCACTCGGCGGTGATGGTGGTGGGTCTGGTTGTCTCCCGGCCGTGGATCGCCATAGGCGGTGAAGGTGAACGACTCGCCTGGGCGATTGGCTGTGCGGATTTGATAGCTAGAATCGCCTGGTGGCGTGCGCACAGCCCCGTCACCGCAATCCACCGCGTAACGATAGACCTGACCAGGCTCGAGACCGGTCACCCTCACGAAATGAGACTGGCCTGCCTCGCTGGAGACGAAGCGTCGCAGCTCGTCACCGACCTGAACCTGAACCGCCGCGACCAGTGGCTCAGACAGGTGAAAGGCCACTGTCGCAGAATCGCCGGTCACGGCGACCAAATAGGGTGCAATGACGAAGGCCCCGGAATCGGCTGCCTCGTCAGCGGCAGCGGCCGGGACACTGAGCACCCAACACCAGAGGCCGAGCAGCAGAATGACCGCCTGCTGCCTGATCCCCCTGCTGGCGCCTCTGATGCCCATGCTTCCTTGCCTAGAGATGCCCTTCAATGGCTTTGCGCAGCTGCTGCATCAGCGGCTCGGTAAAGCCTTGACGCATGAAGCCGATCTTGCCCGCCGGCGTAATGACCATGGTGGTGGGGAAGGTGTCGATCCCCAGCCCACTGGTGATGCGGCCACCTCGGTCGAGCAGCGTCGGGTAGCTCGTTTTCAATCCCTGCACCATGCGGCGAGCCACGTCGATGTTCTCCGGATCGCTCAAGATGGTAGCCATCATGACCCGCTCGGCACCGATGGCACTTCGGAGCCCTTCGAGCTCCACCATCTCGCGCTTGCAGACCTGGCAACTCGTGTTCCAGAAGAGCAGGACCACCGGCTTGCCGCGGTGGTCCCGCAAGTGGAAGCGCTGGTGGTCCAGGGTTTCGAGCGACACGCTGGGAGCAGCCTTTCCCACCAGCGGCCCCGGGTTGTCACCCGCCGACTCCCGACATCCGCACACTAGCAGCGCCAGGACCAGCAGCCACTGAGCCCAGCGTCGAGCCATGGCCTGGCCCCTAGTCTGCCTGCCGCTCGACCGGGTCATCTCCCTCATCACCCTGCAATGGCGGGACGTCGCCCTTGGACGATTCAGCCACGACTTCCTTGCGCAAGAGCTTGCCGACCACCGCCATGGCGTTGAGCAGCACCACGGTGAGGGCGCCCGAGCCTGCCGCGGCGATTAGATACAAGGGAATCGAGCTCCCCACCGAGCTCGAGTTGGGATTGTAGCCGCCCTTGACCCGCAGCACGCGACCCGCAGGGCGCTCCGGATCAACCTCGTCCGATCTCGCGGCTCGTGCCTGTTCGATAGCGTAGGACCAGATATCCTTCATTGCAGCCTCTGCCCGCTAGATGCCGAAGCTCGTCAGGTAATGTGCGTTGATGTGAAAGACCGCCAGATAGGCGCCTGCACCGAGTAGCAGCAGGCCCAACAGCATTCCAACGGCGCCACGGAGCACCTGGCGGCCCTTCCCAGCCTGTTCGGCCTGGCAGGGCACCACCTTCTGGGACAACCGCACCGTGAAGGGAAACCCGAAGGCACCGGCGGCAGCGATGGCGAAGGAGAGGCCCAGAAGCTCCCTAGCGCTCGTGAATTGCTCGTGGATCAGCCAGCCACCGATCAGGATGACCGCACAGAGAGGCACAAAGGCAATGGCAGCCTGGCGCAACTCGCGGCGCGGTAAACCCACGGGCGGCCAGGCGACACCGGGGATGGTGATCAGGAGGATCAGCAGCCACCCCCCCCAAGCCAGCCGACCACGAGCCACGTTTCGGTGCGCCCGCCCCATCATCGCATCGATGGCCCCAGCGCGACCGGGGATTTTGGCACGGGCCTCGGTGAATGCAGCAATGGCGTCGGCGTAACGCCCAGCAAAATAGTATGTCTCGCCGATCTCGATCCGACCATCGTCGACGTAGAGGCTTTCGGGGTGGTTCTGGATCAGCTCTCGGTAGCTGGCCACCGCTCGATCCGGGTCCATCGAGCGGTACTGATTGGCGAGCCAATAGACCATCTGCGGCGCGAGCGAGCAGCTGGGAAACTCGGTAATGATCCCCCGCACCTGATTCAGGACCTTCTCCTGGCCTGCCACGTCGTTCTTCTGCCGGGCATAATCCACTTTGCGGATCCGCTCGAACCGAGCGAGGGGCTGGTAGTCGTGATCCGAGTGGGCCTGCAAGAACTTGATCCGCTGCCGGGCCAGGGGCACCAAGGTGCTGCTCGGGTATTGGTCGGAGAGCTTCTGATACCAGGTCAGCGCCTCGCCAAAGCGAAACAATCGCTCGTCGAGGAGCTCGGCGATGGCATAGTGAGCATCATCGATTTGGTAATGGCCGGCGTGGTCGGCAATGAACTGCTGGTAAGCCTTGACGCTCTCTTCGTAAGCGCCTCGGTCGGCTAGCTGTCGACACTCGGTGCAGGTCCGCCGCTTGCCGATCTTGGGCTCTCGTAGCGCGACCTCCCGCTTCTGTTCGAGGAAGTGAGCCACCGTCGCCTCCGGTCCAACATCGAAACGCAACGCGCCATGAGAGGCCTGTGTCGGCTCATCGACAGGCAGCCCGAGGTAGCGCAGCGCGTCGACTTCAACCTCAGTGCCCGCCTGTCCTGGCACCAGGACGAAAGCAACGGGCCGCGCCGGCACCTGCTGATTGTGGGCGACAAGCTTGGCATGGAGGGAGGATGACGCGATCGTCGCCTGGTCGAGACTCTGAGCCCGAACCACAAGCCCCAGGGTATGAGCTGCCGGCGCATCGAGCAGCGGCTCCAGCTTGCTCTCCTCGCCGAGCATGATGAGCCGCAGCCCGCCCCAGTCTAACGTCCAGGTCGGCGTCTCGGGTTGCTCGAGCAGAGTGGAGGTGGCACCGCCCGGCCCGAAGACAGGCAGGAAGGGCCTGGCTGAGCGTAGCGGGTCCGGCTCTTTGGCGACCAAAGGGGTCAGAGACAACACAAACGCCGGCGTCTCTGATTGGACGAGCCCCTCGAGCTTGGCCGACACGTCCCCCCAAACGAGCAAGAAGGAGAACGGCGTGGTCGGTAACGACTCGGTCTCGAAATGATAACGGTGACTGCCCTCGCCGAACCAGTAGTCATAACGGGTCGCCGGCTCGAGTCCCTCGATGACGACCTCGTGCCGCTTGGATGGTGGGCGCATCTCCTGGGCGCTCTGGGGCTCACCCTCGACGCCGCTACGCTGATAATTGATGCGCCCCTGAGAGCTCTTGCGCGCCCGCCAGACGATGGTCGCTTCAGTCGGCGCGACGGTGGCGAGCTCCGGCCCAGCAGCCAGATCGCCACCCGCAGGCTGCCGGCGGACGACGATCAAGACGATGAGTGCCGCCAGGCAGACCACACCAGCAATGATCAGACCTTTGCGCATGAGTTCAACGTCTCCGCTAGCCCGCTGAAAGATTACTCTGGGCTGGTTGCAGGCACAAACGAGCACCCACGACGGGTCGTCACCACGCTGGCCACGCCCTCCGGCGGCTGGCTAGTCATCCTTCGCACCAGACCGGGCGCAGCAGGCCGGGAAGGTCATCCACCCGCCAATGGCGGCGGACCACAAGGTGCCCAGATCGGGAAAATGGTCTCGCAGCGCGTCGCGCAACACCTCGATCATCCTCGGGATATCTCCGCTCGGCACCCCACCAGGATTGGTGTTGCCGTAGGGCAGGTTCGGCAACATGACCGCCTGAGGCGGCTGCAGAAAAATGCCGTAGCTGCCTGGATCACGAGCCATCGCCGAGCCAGGCACGAGCGAGTAGGGGTGAACGGTGAGCTGGTCGATGGACGCGCGATTGTCGACGAGAAAGTCGACGGTCTCCTGTAGGGCCGCCCGAGTCTCGGAGGGAAACCCAGCGATGAACATGACTGCCGTGCTGATGCCGTGGGCTTTGCAAGCGCGCAGGATCCGCCGCGCCACGGGCGGACGGGAGAGCTTGTTCATTGCTCGGAGCGTGGCTGGGCTGCCGCTTTCGAGGCCGAAACGTAGCGAGCGACAACCTGAACGGGCCAGATCGGCGATCACCTCGTCCTTGAATCCCTTGTCGAAGAGCACCTCAGCGCCCCATTCGATGGCCAGACCCGCATCGCAGATACCGACCGCAAGGTTTCTCAGATCCTTGGGCCGGAAGGAGTCTACCGGCAGGTCGAACCAGCGCGAACCGGTCTCGGCGATGACCGCCTGGATGTCCGCAATGGCTTTGGGCACCGAGCGACAGCGGTAACTCCCAACCGTCTGGCTCGAGATGTTGCAATAGACACAGCGACCCCAATAGCAGCCGCGGGACAGGGGCAGTCCGATGGCATAACGGGGCACGAGGTACTGGTCGAGGTTGAGCCCGTCGGCGATCCACATGGGGCTCACTAGCTCGTCGAGGTCAGTCTGCCGAAAGGGCCCTCGGTGGACGCGTCGATACTCACCATCCGCGACGAGATACAGGTTGGCGATAGCCTGAAGCTCTCCCTGCTCTTTGAGCACAGCATCGAGCCAAGCATCAATCGCCTGCTCGCCATCGTGGAGGATGATGGCGTCCGCCGAAGCGACCGCCGGCGGCATGGTCGCCACCTGATCGCCGAGGGCTGTTAGATAGGCGCCTCCCAACACAATCGGAGTATCGGCGAGGTGCTGGCGGATCAACCGAGCCAGCGATAGCGCGGGTACCAGCTGGGACGCGTAACTGATCGAGAGCCCAACGGCGCGCGGCCTCTGTTTCTCGAGCCGCGGCAGGGCGTGATCTTCAAAATAGGCGACGAAAGGATTGCAGTCTCGGTCAGCGATGTCGTGATCGAGCTGCTCGAAGCTGGCTAGCGCTCGGGGGATGGCGAAATGGCGAAAGTCGTGCTCGTGGCTGCCCCGTGACGCTGCGGTCAACAGAATCCCCGCATCCCGCAGCGTGGCGAAAGCCCAGCTCATACGGTCCGGTTGCCGTTCCACTCCTGAGCAGCGCAGCGCGTCCTTGGCCTCGTCAATCTCAGCGACCACCCGCGCCGCCGCCGCGCGGAGCTCGGCATCGGCAGCCTGCTGCTCGACGATGGACTGGCAGTGCCGTAGATGGTCGACCGAATGGAAGTAATGGAAAGCCTCGATGCCGAGATCCCATTGGTGGGCGTCCCAACCTCGAGACCTCAGGTGGGCGGTCAACACCGACAGCGCAGCGGTCGCCTGTCCGATGTTCGCCACCGGGGGCGAGATGAGAAGGAAGTCCATGGGCCGTCGCCGAGCCGCTCAGTATAGTAGAAGGTCATGAAGCCGACGACCTGGTGCTGGTTCGCGGTGGCCACCTGCGGCGTGGTGCTGATCCACTGCGGCGCGCGCAGTAGCTTGCCTGGCCATAAGGGAGCCGGACAGCCCCCTGGGTCCGGTGGCTCGACACCCCAGCCCGACGGCGGCGTTACGCCCCCGCCCAAGCCCTGCGTACTGGCCGTCGCCGGTCCGGCCACCGAAGTCATGGCCTCCGATGATCGTCACGTCATGGCCCCCTCGCTGGTGGTGGTCGATCCAGGGGACGAGGAGACAGCCAGGCCAGCCCAGGTAGCTTTGCAGGGGTTCGCCAGCGGCGGCTCGAGCTCGCTTCATCCAGACATCCAGCTACAGCGACTTCGCGTAGCGCCGCCGTGGCCTGGGGGAACGACGATCGACAAACCACCCATGCTGTTCGGCGTCGAGACCCATGGCTGGGGACAGATGGCCCACGCGCCAGGTGGCGTGGGTCAGCTCGCACTGGCCTGGTACAGCGATCCTGACATGGTGGGCTACACGGCCTTTCGGGTGCTCGACATCGACAGCTGGTCGGCTCAGCCGCCTGTTGAAATCGCGCCCAATGGCCGGCCGGCCCTCGATCTGGCACCCGGCAGTGGGGTGGGTCCCGGTGGCGCTGGCTACCAGGGAAACGGCTACGCCATCGCCTGGCGAGAGCTCACTGACGCGGACGACTACAACACCATCACAGCCTTGGGAGTGCTCGATCTGGAGGGCAAGCTGCTGCTGGGCCCGCTCTGGCAAGGCGTAGAGGCGCCCTACCCGGGCTATTCGCCGTCCATCGTATGGTCGTCGAGCGCCTATTTGATCGCCACCGCCTTGCCCGACTGCGGCCCCGATGACGACTGCCCGCCGACACTGACGGTGGAGCGACTCCGCCCAGCCAGCAGCCCCACCGAGGATGACAGCGGTCTCGAGCTCGCCTGGAGCAAGATCTCGGAGAGCGTGCTCTACCGCCCGGCCATCGACAGCTACGGCGGTCGAACATGGATCACCTGGATGGAAAGCGATCCCGAGACGTCTGGCTACTCTCGTGACGTCTATCTGCAAGAGCTGGACGCCATGGGGGCAGCGGTGGGCGATACGCAGACGGTGGACTACGTCATCCGCGTGGAAAGCCGGCCGACGCTGACCGCCACCGCTTTCGGCCTGACGATTGCCTATGCCCAGGACGGCTACGGCACCGAGATCGAAGAGTCTGGATACAATCGCATCGTCGTCCACCAGCTCGACCATGAGGGGGCGGCGATGGGCGCACCGCAGATCATCGATGCGACGCTCTTCGACGACTACGCCCCGCCCCAGGCCGTCGCCCTCGAGCACCCCCGCGGGCTACTGCTCACCTGGTCAGGACGCAGCGCCGACTCGGGTCACGAGGTAGCCTATCTCGGCTTCCTCGAGTGCACCGATCCCTAGAGCCACTTGCCATTCTCAGCCGCCGACCAGTGCTGTAGGGTCCCGGTCCTCGCGGCGTCGAGCCCACCGGCCGACCGCCGCCCCCCTGGACCCTGGAAACCCTGGATCCTGAAAACTCTGGACCCTGGAAACTGAGG
>JAUVCD010000575.1 GCA_030590865.1 Myxococcales bacterium
CAAGCCGGGAGGCAGCAAGACCCTGGCGTCAGGTATCTACTTCCGCCAAGTCGAGGTCGCCCACGAGGACGGTCCGGTCACCAGCGAGCGGGTCTACCTCTACTTCTGGCCTGGTGGGCAGACCGAGCGGGCTGCCATCCAGGTGCAGAAGAGCAACAAGGACGACGTCGCGGACAGCTCGATCATTACCGTCTTGGTGAGCCCGCTCACCGGCAAGGTCTCCATCGTCGGCGGAGCCGTCGACATGCCACGTCCCATTCGGGACGAGGACATCTCGGAGCGGGAGGACACGGGCTTCTGATCATGGCAGGACGGCGCGGATTCACTCTGCTCGAGGTGATGATGGCAGTCGCCATCCTCGGCCTCGGCCTGACGTCGATTCTGTCGGCCCAGTTCAGCGCCGTCAAAACGGCATCCCACGCCCGACACATGAACGTGGCCATCGGACTGGCACGCTGCCGCATGAGCGAGATCGAGGAGGAGCTGCGGGTCGACGGTTTCCAAGAGCTGGACAGCCACGACTCGGGCCTCTGCTGCGAAGGCTCGGAGACCGCCAACATCAGTTGCGAGTGGTTCGTCGAAAAACCGACCTTTCCGGATCCCGACTTCGGCAGCCTGGACCTGGACAGCGATCTGGACACGACCTCCCTCGGCAAGCTCGCCGGCGGCGCCGCCGAGGGCAGCGGTGCGCCTGGGGCGGGCGACATCGGCAGCCTGACCGAGGCGCTGAGCGGCGGGGATCTCGGCGAGGTGGCGGCGGGTGGCATCGGCGGCGTAGCTTCGCTGGTGATGAGCATCGTCTACCCGGACCTCAAGACGCTCTTCGAGGCGAGCACCCGCCGGGTCACGGTGGTGCTCACCTGGACCGAAGGCACGCAGACCTACGACATCGAGCTGGTCCAGTGGGTGACCCAGCCCCAGCCGGGCATGGCCGGCGAGCTACCTGAGGGCGACGATGTGGCGAGCGGCGCGAGCACCAGCAGCGCGTCAGGCGCGACCAAGAGCGGCACGACCAAGACCAGCAGTGGAGGGGCCACGCGATGAAGCGCGCTGCACTCCTGGCCCCGCGGCTGGGCGCTCGACGCGGTGGGCAAAAGCTGAGCCACCGCGGGTTCACCTTGCTCGAGGTGATGGTCTCTATCGGAATCATCGCCATGATTGCCGTGCTGATCTATGGGGCCTTCCACGGCATGACACGATCCCGCCGCAACATCACTCACCTGCTCGACCGCCACCAGCAAGGGCGAGCGGCGCTGTCCCGCATGGGCCGTGAGCTGAGCTCGGCCTTCATCTCCGCTCACCTGCCGATCGGTCAAATGCAGATCACTCGGCAGACCGCCTTCATCGGCACCGATCAAGGCGGCGCCGATCGAGTCGACTTCACCGCCTTCGCCCACCTCCGGCTCGCCCGGGATACCCACGAGTCCGACCAGGCGGAGATTTCCTACTTCGGTGCCCGAGACCCGGACACCGGCAACCTCGATCTGGTGCGGCGCATCGACAAGACCATCGATGAGGACTCCGGTCGAGGCGGCATCGTGCAGGTGCTGGCCGAGAACATCGAGAGCCTCGACATCTTGTACCTCGATCCGGTCACCGGCGAGTGGCTCGAGTCGTGGGACAGCACCCAACCAGCCAGTCAGCTCGGCCGCCTGCCCGCACAGGTGTGGATCACCATCATGCTGGCCGATGGCCCCGGCGGGAGGCCAGTCCAATTCGAAACCAAGACAACCTTACCCATCCAGCTTCCCCTCACCTTCGCGGCCAGCAACTGATCCGCCCCCTCCCTCACCATGAGAGCCTCAGCTAGCCTTGCCAAGCACCGAAAGCAGCGCCACCAGCGCGGCACGGCGCTGATCATGGTGTTGCTCGCCATCGTGGTGCTCACCGTGTTCTTGACTGAAGTGCAAGGGGAGACCGCCACCGGCTTGGCCAGCGCCATCGCGGCTCGGGATCGATTGAAGGCCGAGTACCATGCCCGCAGCGCCATCAACCTGGCCCGGATGCTCATCGCCACCGAGCCCACGGTGCGCCGGGCGATTGCACCGATGCTCATGCTGATGGGCCAGAAGGGCAAGCCACCTCAGATCCCGGTGTGGGAGTTCGCCGACCAAGTGCTCGGCATCTACAACGGGAACACTGGGGCCGCCGATTTTGGTGCGCTCGCTGGCGTCGATCCCCAAGCCGCCGAGAACGTTGGCCTAGGCACTGAGGGGCACTTCGTCCTGGCCATCGTAGACGAGGACTCGAAGATCAACGTCAACATCGCAGCCCGTGGCGACACCTTCTCGTCCATGCAGATCGCCTCCCAGTTGATGGGGCTGATGGCCGGCCCGCAATACGATCCCATGTTCGACGGGCTCGACCCGGACGGCCAGGTCTCCGACCGAGCAACCATCTGCGGCGCCATCATCGACTGGGCCGACTGGAACGAAGAGCGAGAGAGCTGCGCCCTGAGTGCCGAGGCAACCGCCGCTGGCGCCGAGGACAATTTCTACCAGACCATCGGCCTGGACTACTTTCGCAAAAATGCCGCCTTCGACTCGCTCGACGAGCTGCGGCTGGTGCGCGGAATGAGCGATGACTTCTGGGGCACCTTCGTCGATCCAGACCCCCAGGATCCGAAGAAACGGATCATGACCGTGTGGGGCCAGGGGAAAATCAACGTCAACACCGCCAACGCCCAGACGCTCTGGGCACTGGTCTGCGGCCCAACGGGTGCTCCAGACGCGCCCATGTGCATCGACCCCTTGCAGGCTGCAGGCTTCATGTCTGCCGTCTCCTTGGTCCGGGGCTTCACCATGGGAGCGCCGCTCTTCGGGTCGGCCAAGGATTTCGTCAACACCATGAAGGGTGGCGGCATGTTGGGACCATTCTTGACCATGGCCGGTGTCCAGCCCGTGCAGGCCTTCAAGAGCGAAGACCACATCCGCAAGATGGTGACCACCAAGAGCAAGATGTTCAGCATCTATGCCGAAGGCGTGGTGCCGAGTCGGCGTCGGGAGACGCGGGTCAGCATCCACGCGGTGATCGACTTCCGAAACGCCACGGACGTGAGCCAGCTCGACCCCGGCGGTCTCGCAGCCCAGCTCGGCGGGAGCGCCGAAGGCGCCAGTGGCAGCCTTGACGCCTCGGCCCGAACCGGGGCGGGCGCTGCCGATCTGAGTGCTCTTGACCCTGCGGGGATGATGGCCGCACTAATGTCCAACCCAGCGGGAAATGTCGTCTATTGGCGGGTGCAATGACTCACAGCGAAAACAGCGCAGAGCGATACCGCAGCGACCAAGGAGGCCATCATGGCTAGATGGCTGGGCATAGATTTCACAGGCCCGTCGATCCGGCTGGCGCTACTGCGATCCAGCTACCGACGCACGTCGGTGGAGGCACTACGGGAAGAGCACCTGAGCGGTCACGAGACGGCCAGCGCAGCGCTCCGTGCCGCCATGACCGGCTTGCGAGCCGAAGCCTCGGCAACCACCTTGCCCGGAAGCCGCTGTTTTCTGCGCCATCTGGCGCTCCCTGCCGCGGTTCAGAAAGAGCTCTCCAACGTGCTCGCCTTCGAAGTGGAAAGCACGTTGCCGTTCGAGCTCGACGACGCGGTAATGGACCACCGCCTGTTGCGATTCATTCCTGGCACCGACCAGCCGGGCACGCTGCCCATCCTGGCCGGAGTCGCCAACACCGAGGAGGTTCGTGAGCGAATCGGGTTGGTACTGCGCGGCACGGGCCAGGAACCTCAACGAGTCGGTATCGGCGCGCTCCCGCTCTCGAGCTTGACTCAGATCGTGCCCGCCCTCGCCAAAGCCGAGGTGGCGGCGGTCCTCGATCTGGACGATGAGCACACCGATCTGCTGATCATGCGGCGCGGCGAGCCCCGTTTCATGCGCTCCCTCACCCGCGGTGCGCGCAACTTGCCCGCCGAGGCCGCTGCACTGTCTCAGGATCTAAGGCAGACCATCGGCGCCTGGCGCGTCGGCGGTGGTGAGCCACTGGAGGTCCTCTTCGTGGTCGGCAGCGGTCGCCACATTCCGGGACTGGACGCATGGATCCAGAGCGAGCTGGGGATCACGGTGCTCGATCTGCCAAGACCCATGCTGGACAAGCTCACCCCGGAGCAGGAGGCTCAACTGCCCCGTTTCGCCAAGGCGATTGGCCTAGCGCTGAGCTTGTCGCGCCGCGCCACGGATCTGGACCTCCGACAGGGCCCGGTCGAGGCGCAACAAAGCTATCGGTTCCTGCGGGACAAGACACCTTTGCTCGCCGGCCTGGGCGCGGCTTTGGCGGTAAGCTTCGGCTTCTCCATGTTTGCCGAGATGAACGCCTTGAGCAGTGAACGGGAGGGTCTCGAACAACAACTGGCCATGGCCACCCAGACTCACTTCGGCAAGAAGACCAGCGACCCCAAAGCCGCCGCTCTTCTCCTCGAGGGGGCTATCACCGGCAAGAGCGACGATCCAGTCCCCAAGATCGATGCCTTTGGCATGATGGTCGAGCTGTCCGAACGGATCCCCAATGAGATCACCCATGACATCGCCGAGCTCGATTACAACCGCGGCGCCGTCATCATCAAGGGCATCGTCCCCAAGATCGAGGACGCCCACACGGTGGCAGCCAAGTTGGAAGAGCACGAGTGCTTCCACGACGTGAGCATCAAGCGCACCACCCATTTGAAGAACCAGGACAAACATAAGTACACCCTCGAGTTTTCCGCCGAGTGTCAAAGCGCTGCCACGAAGAAGGGCGCCAAGGGCAAGAAGGGGAGCAAGACCCCGGCGGGCAAGAGCAAGAAAGGAGCCAAGCGATGAGCCTGCGTTCCAAGCTCGAGAGCATGTCTCCTCGGGAGCAGAAGCTGCTCGCCGCCCTCGGCATGGTGGTGCTCGCCTTCATCTTCTTGGGCACCCCCGCCTACGTCTATAGCGAGCTGTGGAGTGCCCGAGAGCACAACGCAGACATCCGCCAGCTGCTCGGCCGGATGGACAAGGCCAGCGAGCTGCTCGCCAAGCGCAAACGGGAGCGCCAGGCCCGGGCGTTGCTCTATGCGAAGCCGGCGCCGGCGCTCGCCTCGTTCATCGAGAGCATGGCGCAGAGCTATGGGATCCAGGTTCCCGAATCCACCGATCGCGCGGACATCGAGGGTAAAGGATTCACCGAACGGGTCACCGTCATCAAAATGCGCAAGGTGAATCTGCTCCCGCTGGTGAAGATGCTCGAAAAAATCGAGCGCTCCGGCCACCCAGTAGCGATCACCATGCTAACCATCAAGGCACGGGCCACCGTCCCGGACGAATACGACGTCCAGCTCGGCGTGTCCGCCTATGACAAGCAGGGGGCGGCAGCCAAGGCCGACACCGAAGGCTCGGGCAAGCCCCAGGACAAGACGGAGCAAAAAACGAAGAGCAAGATCAAGAGCACCCCCAGGGGCGCGACCGGTGGCCGAGACAAGGCCCCGGGAGCGAGCAAGCTGCGCCCGAACAAAGCCCCCACGAAGGGACAGGAGCTGTGAGGCCTCGACTACTGCGCATCGCCAAGTGGATCGCCTATCCGGCCTTCTATTTGTTCAGCCTCGCCCTGTTCGGGTACCTGACCTTTCCCTACGATCAACTGAAGGGCCGGGTCATCGCCGAGTTCGACCGGATGCAGCAGAAGTCGAAACGGCGAAGCCGCTCGGCTGACCCGCCCATGCGCCTGGAGATCGATGAGCTGGACGGTCACTGGTTGACCGGCGTCGCGGTGACCGGGGCTCGCCTGATCATCCCTCCGTCCACTGATGTAAGGCGCAAAGCTACGTCCGGGCAGGGCAAGAGCACGACCCAGGACGACAAGGCGGACCAACCATCGGTGATCGCCATCAACCACGCCACCGCCCGGGTGCAATTGCTTCCCCTGCTGGCCGGCAGCGTGACCATCGATTTCTGGGCAGAGGTTTTCGCAGGCGAGGTGAGCGGCACAGTGCCCTACGGGGCCGGCGGAGGCGACGCCGAGGTGGAGATCGAGGGACTGCAGCTCGGCGAGATTGCTCCGCTCAAATCGCTGCTCGAGGGAATGCCCGTGCTGGGAGTGCTCGGCGGCACGATCCAGCTGTCCCCCAAAGAAGGAAAATTCGCGAAGGCCGACGGTCGGCTCGATATCCGGATCGACGACGTGGTGCTCGGCGATGGCAAGACCCAGGTCCAGGGAGTTGCTCTCCCGGCAGCCCAGGTCGGCCAAATCAGCATCGTGGCCAACGCCTAGGACGGACTGCTCAAGATCGAGGATCTCAAC
>JAUVCD010000791.1 GCA_030590865.1 Myxococcales bacterium
ATCATATCTCATCGATGCAGCCTGGTCAGCCGTGGCGAACTCTGCGCGCTCAACCCGGAACGTTGCCATGTTCTGCTCCACGCTCAAGGCATGCGATCCGCCGTGTCCAGCCGTGCCCGCCATCGACCTAACCGGCAAGACGATCCTCAACATGCACGCCTAGCTCGTAGCGACCACAGCACCTGTGCTCACCGTGCCCATGCGAACTGTTTGGCATCAAGGTGAGGGCCTGAAGCGAACGGGCTCGGGCAGCCGGCCCTGCCACCTGCGTCGACTGATGGTTTCTTACGCCGACTACTATCAGAACGACCTTGCCATTTGGCCCTTGGCAAGGACACGCCAGTTAGAAGGCCCGTGACGGCACGTCCATCGCCAGCCGCGGAAGTTGTGGCGCTGCTGTTAGCGCGCGAATTGTCTGATCTGCGATGTGCGTTTGCCGATAGACCGATCCGGCATACTCAATCCGCTGTTTCTTGGTATCGATGTGTCGGTTTCGGGGGCTGATGTTCGCGGCATCCTGACCACCTTCTGTGGGCGCGAGGAGGCCTGGGCGCAGGGCGCCCAGGCTTCTCCTCTGCCTCTTCAGCCCGGTACCTGGGCTTTGAGCACGACGTCAGCGTCGACGCTGCGCCGGTCGTCAAACATGGCGTAGGTCATGGCTTGCTCGGCGACGGCGCCGATGCGGCGGGGGAGCCCGTAGCTCACCTGGTGCAGGGCCCCCATGGCGCCTTCGTCGAAAATCGGCTCGGTGGCCCCGGCCAGTTCGAGCTGGCGGGTCACGTAGGTCCCGGTCTCCTCGGGCGACAGTGCGCCCATGTGATAGCGAAGCGCCAGTCGCTGGGCGAGGGCCTCGAGCACGCTGAGGTCCATCTGGTGTTTGAGCTCGGTTTGCCCGGCCAGAATCAGGATGAAGGGGTCGAAGCTGTCCATCTTGAAGTTGGTGAGCAGCCGGATTTCCTGCAGCGGCCCGACTTTGAGCAGATGGGCTTCGTCGATGATCACCACCACCGTGCGGCCCTTCTGCTCACGGGAGTCGAGCAGCTCCCGCTGGATTTGGGCGTACATCGCGCTCTTGGTGGCCCGTCTGGGCAGGCCCAGTCGCTCGTTTACGTGACGTAGCAGATCGACCCGGTTGAGAGTGGAAAGGGGGGTGTACAGCGGGCGGTATAAATTCTCGTTGAGGTTGTCGCAAAAGCGGCGGAGTGCCAGGGTCTTGCCTACGCCGGGGTCACCGGTGAGCAGCATGATGCCGCCCCGCCGCTTGATGAAATCCAGTCGAGCCGTGCACTCCCTGAGCGGGCTGGTATCCACCACCTCTCGGGTCCTTACTCCCTTGTCGAAAGGGAATCGCTTGAGCCCGAAGTGCGCCACCAGATCCTTCATGGCGCGACCTTGCCGTCAGCGAAACTCATCTTGTCCGAGGCCTCGGTGGGGCAGAAGGTTCGGGCGTTTTCGCGCACGTTGACCAGCTTGAGATTGGCGACCTGCTCACCGTTGTCGTACAGCACCAGGGCCTCGGGCTCGCCCACCGGGTGGCGCAGCTCCACACGCTGGCGGATGTAGGCCGGGGGCACCTCGTAGGTCTTGCCCTGGAAGCTGATGGTGGCGTCGTTAGCGACCACGCGCTCGTGGCGCACCAGGAAAGCCCGGTCCAGCTCCAGTGCGCTGAGGCGTCGCAGGTCCACCTTCCCCGCCGAGGCCTGGTAGCGGTCGATGGGCGTCATGTCGATGCCCCGGTGATGATGGTGGTGGTAGTGCTCGCCCAGCCAGGAGCTGAAAGAAAAGTTGAGCTCATCGAGTGTCAGCGTGCCCACCACGTCGGGCAAAAAACGCTGGCGCACCGTGCGGAAATAGCGCTCGATTTTCCCGCGAGACGGCGAGTCGTAGGGCTTGGAATGGATCAGCGAGATGCCAAGCGTGGCGCAAGCCTTGGCCAGCAGGTCGGCGCTGAAGGCCGAGCCGTTATCGACGTAAAAGCGCTTGGGGATGCCGTAGGCGCCCAGGGCTTCTTTGAGCACTTCAGTGAGCACGGTCACGGTTTCACTGACGAAAAAACCATGGCCCACGATCAGCCTGCTGTGATCGTCGATGATGGCGCACAGAATCGCTTTGCGACTCCGCGGCCCGTACTTGACCTGGGGCCCGTGCATGAAGTCGCAGACCCACAGCTCGTTGACGGCATCGCGCTCGAAGCGCTTGCGCACATCGGTGCGCGCAGGGGCGTGCAGCAAGCCGTCCTTGCGGACCAGGCGCAAAAGGGTGTTGTAGACGATGGGGGGCTCACCCAGTAGGCACCGGTCGGCCAGCTCCTCGTACAGCCGCTGCACCGACCAGGTCGGATGTTGCTCGCAGACTCGACAGACAGCTTCCCAGGCCTCGCCCTTGAGCCGACGCGGTCGACCGCGGTCGGTGCGCGCCTTGGGTTTGAGCGCATCGAAGCCGCCCTTGCGATACAGCTTGAGGTAGCGCTTGAGCGTCGAGACCGCGAAGCGCCGGGGCGCCTCGCGCCCCGGCACCTGATGGACATTTTGCGCCTGGGCGCGGAAGTACTCGTTTTGCTGTCTGGCGGGCTCGGCAAGCACCGGGCTGATCAGGCGGTAGCGGAAAAGGGCGATTCTCTCTCTCGTCTCGTCGGTCATGGGGTCCTCCTGGGACTCGGGGGTGAAACCGGCGCAGCCGCCACCACGGCGGCCGCACATCCAGGGCTACCCCCGTGTCCGCAGCGGCCGTGAGCAACGCTCTGATCAGCTCTCACCGAAAATCGTCGTGACCCGCGGCCGCCAGCAGAGGTCAGGCAGAGCCGGGCACTGCCCGGGCAATGGCGACTTGTGTTTTCGGGTCTCGAGGACAGCGAGCGCGTCAGCGGCGGCCATTGCGGCCCGACGCCAGGCGCACTACGCCCCGCGCTGCTGCGAGGGAGTACCGAGCAGAAAGTGAGTGGCCTGGGACCGATGCTGGTAGTGAGCGAGCAGGCGGCGGACCGCCCGTAGCGAGGGAGGTCCGCGGCCACACGGGGCGAATGCACCGACGTAAACGGCGACCTCGATGAGCTGGTCCGCCACTTCATCGCCCGAGCGCACGGCACCCAGCTCGCGGCCCTGCGCCAGCACTGCGTGAGCCCGCCGCAGCCCGCGCACCGCGACGTGAAGCCAGCGGAAAAGCAGCCAGCGGCAGACCGTGGAATCGGGCGGAAGCTCTCCCGGGGACCGGCTCAGCCCCGCTCGCCGCGGCCCCTGCAACTGCGCGGCCAGCAGAAGCGCCCCGAGGATCGAATCCACCGTATAGCGATGGTAGGGCACGAGCTGGCAAGGCAAGAGCGAGAAGGTCCGCCCGGTCTTGCGGCAGCGAAACCGTGCGATCCAGACGTGCCCTTCTCGGCACGGCCAGAGCGTGGCCACACCCCGCACGTAGGCAGGGATGGGAGCGTAGTCGGCCGCGCCTCCGCAGATCGGACACCGAGGCCCGACGGCCGCCTCCCAGGAGATTGTCTGCTGCTCGAAGGCAGTGACGTATTCCCATATGGAGTCGAAGCCGTTAACGTAAGTGAGCTGGACCAACACTCCAGCCTTGGAGGGAGCCCCGGTGGTTTGCAGACCGGTGGGGGCTCCCTCGCTTTTTCTCTCCTTCGGAGACCTTCGAAATACGGGCCGTGGTCAAGACAGTGCGGAGCCATTTTTGCCGCAGTCTCCCGACCAGCCCAAGGGGGCGAGTCTATTCAAATCTGCATGGGAGGGGGAGGAACCGTCAGGACAGCGGAGGGATCAACAGTGCTCGCTATCAATATCTTCGGAGTCGAGTACACCGCTCATGCTGTTCCCCTCCCAAGTGGGATCGAGAGACTACCAGATGAGCAGGCAACACGATATGGGTCTGCCATCGCTCTCTCCCACAGATCCACGCGGTGGCGTAT
>JAUVCD010000252.1 GCA_030590865.1 Myxococcales bacterium
CGATGCAGGCGCTATCGGCTAGCCATCGAAGCAACCAGCCGGTCACCTGAATGATGGCCTCGGGCAGCGCTCGCGGCCCGAGGCGTCCTAGACATTCTCGGGGGGAGGCAAGCTCGGGATGGTGTCGAGAGTTCCAACGGACTCGAGACTGATCCAGACCAAGAAAACCACCAAAAGCCCCAGTAAGGACCAGGCCTCACAGCTGGAAAGGGCCATGATTGTGCGCATGAAGAGAAAGAGCACCAAGGTCGCCAAGGTGAGAACGGCCATCATCGGCGTAGCGACCGAGAAATTGATGACCGCCGTACCGGCGATGAGGACCCCAACGGGGATGCAAATGAGCAGGTCGAAGACGTTGCTGCCGAAGACGTTGGCCAGGCTGGTCACGGCCTTGCCGCGCCGAGCGGCTCGAATGCTGACGAAGGCGTCGGGAATGCTCGTGCCCATCGCGACCACCGTGACCCCCCAGAGGTAGGTGGGCGTACCGAGCACATCACCAAGAACGATGGCCGACCGCACGAGCCCTTCCACAGCGACGAAGATGAGACCCAAGCTCAGCAACAACAGCAGCCACTGCTTGCCGGGCCGGATGTTCTGCGTCGGCGGCTCGGCGTCGTAATCCATCGTGTCTTGCCACTGCACGAACAGATAGAGCCCGTACATGACCAGCGGGATGAGCACGAGCCAGCGATCGAGCTCGCCGAGGATGGCGCCCGAGCCGGTGGTGTCGGGCACCGGGTGATAGATGGCGGCGAAAGCGAAGGTGACGATGACCACCGCCACGGCGAGCATGTAGAACTGGGCTTCCTTGTAGACCAGATCGCGGTTCGCCTTCAGCTGCTGCTCTCCTGTGAGGACGCCGCTCAACCCCGGGATGACGAGAATGTTGAAGATCGCCGAACCCACAATGGCCGAGACCCCCAGCTCGAACTGGCCGTGAAGCACCGTCGAAAGAACGACGGTGGCAAGCTCTGGAAAGCTCGAGCCCACAGCCACCACCACCGCGCCGGTCACGATGTCGGGAAGCCGGTAGTAGAGGGCGAGCTGCTCGCTAGAGGACTCGAGCAAGGCACTTCCCTTCCACACCAGGGCCGTCGATACGACCACCACGAGCATGTAGAAGAGAAGGGTATCCATGATGGGTTCAGTGCCAGCTCAGGCCCGTCCGAGTCGCGAACCAAGGCGTCGAGATGGTAGTCACAAACCGGCGCTGCGGGGCGCTTCATCGCACCACCGGACCGACGGGGACCCAGACGAGCGTCGATTTCTACTTGACCCGCAGCCGCGTGACACCATCCCAATCTGCCGGCGGCCCCTGGACGAGGTGTTCTCGGCATCGCTCTACGTAGAGGGCCGCGCTGGCGTCGTCCGGTGCCTGCACGCAGCAGGCCTCGAAGCCCTGCTCGGCTGACTCGAAATCGCCGCTGCGGTAGTCGGCCAGCGCCTCGGCGAAAGCCTGGGCCGTGCGCAGCTTCTGCTCTTTCACGGCGTCGCACTCGCCATCGAGGACCTCGTAGATCGCCACGGGCTCTTCTTTGCCCTTGGCGCGCACCCGGTCCACCTCGCGGATCCGGTAGCGGGCCGGCTCGGCGAGCCGCTCGTAGGTCCCCTGGCTGATGAGCAAGGGAGCACCATAGAGCTTGGTCATGCCCTCGACTCGGGACGCCAGGTTGGCCGGATCGCCGACCACCGTACAGCTGAGTCGGTCCTTGCCGCCGATGGTGCCTAACATCAAGGGACCGCTGTTGATGCCGATGCCCACCCCGATGGGACCCTGATCCTCAGCGGCAAGCGTCTCGTTGAAGCGATCCACTGCGGCCAGCATGCCGAGGGCCGCTTGCAACGCGGCATCGGCGCCCTCGTGAAACAGGGCCATGATGCCATCACCTAGGATCTCGTTGATGAAGCCTTGCTCGCGATGAATCTCGACCTCCATGTGGCCGAGGTAACGATTGATGAACTCAAAGGTAGCCGCGGGTCCCATCCGCTCAGCCATGGTGGTGAACCCGCGAATGTCAGCAAAGAGGATCGAGATATCCAACTGGATCTGATCGCCTCGTTTGATCTCTCGAAGGGTGCGCTTGTCGAGCAACTCGAGGAACTGGAAAGGCACGAAACGACTGGTGGCGCGGTTCATCTCCGCCAGATCGCGGTTACGACCGTCCAAATCCGTCATGGTCTCGGTGAGCGACTGGGCCATGCGATTGAAGCCCTGAGCGATCTGCACGAAGTCCCGGCTGCCCCCTTCCTCGACCCGCACGTCGAGACGCCCGCTGGTCACCTCGCCGAGGGCATCGGCCAAGGGATTGAGGCGCTCCATGACACCATCGGCGAGCTTTCCGCAGGCGCTGAGAATTGCCGGTAGGGCGCCCATGGCCACCAGCAACCCCATGCCGACGGCGATGAGATCGGCGGTCTCGGGCCGCGCCAGGATCTCGCGGACCTGCGAGGCCGTGAGCCCGCCATCCCCGGAGCTCCACGCAGCATCGCTGGGCACCAGATCGGGACCCACTCGTTGCAAGGTCTGGCCGAACATGCGCGCCAGCGAATAGACGGCCACCGCGAAAGCGGCAGTCAGGATCAAGAGGCTGAGCACCGCAGTCTGCACCCGGGCGCGGAAGTCAGGAATGAGCGCACTGATCACCACGTCGATCACCACCATGATGGCGGTGCCCACCGCGGCGCTCGCCATCCAGCCGCCCCCAGCCAAGATGGCTAGGCCGACCGTTCCCTCATCACCGACGAGGGCCGCCACGGCACCGAGGGCGGCCACCAGGGGAGTCAGCACGCCGATGATGAGAGGGACAAAGAACGTGAGCAGCAACCGACTCACTCGCCGAGCGCCGAGTAGTCCCTGGTAGAGCCGCTGCTCGGCCCAGTTGGCCATTCCACACATGCCCAAGATGGCACTGGTCTTGCCGAGTATGGCGACAAACAGGCTGAGACTACCCCCAGAAGGCGACGACGGAATGCTCAGCGCGACGCCGGCGCCAAGAGCGATGGCAGCCCACCGGGGAAAGGCGCGCAGGCGACGGCCGTAGGGCGTGAGCAGCCGTGGCGACTGGCCAGCAGCGAGGGTCTGCACCGACGCCGGTTCGGCACGGGCGACGAGATCCTGTTCAGCGCCTCGGCTCATCTCAGGGGCCAAGCTATCGCTGGTAACGCCCAGACGCACGAGATCGTGGTCACGGGGCTAAGGCTCGAACCTCATGACCCACCAGGTGTCGCCATTGCCCATGTCAGCGGCACCGATCCCCAGCCGAGTCAGCACCGGCCCGTCGCCACCAGGGTCGTGATAGAACACCGCCATCCGCATGAACCCGTTGGAGTTGCAGAGGGTGCAGGTGTCGGTGGTGAAGGATCCAGGGCGCTCTCTTCCGCCGACCAAGTAGTCCACGGTGTTGAGCCCGTCGACGTAGATCGGTAGCTGACCGGGATTGGCGAAGGTCTCTTCCCCGCTCGGCGCCGCCCCGCCGGCCACAGCATCCGCCTCGGCCTGGGCCACAGCAGCGGCCGTGTCACTCCACTGCATCGTGTAGGGCCAGGTCACGTTGCTGTGGTAGTAGCCGCTGGTGAAAGGAAACCCGGCGTAACGATCGTGAGAGGCATAGCTCTCTCGCTGACCATTCACGTAGCCGAAGAACTCGTCCACCGAGCCGAAGTTGCTGCCGCTGCCCAAGGTGGCGCCCCCACCGGCGTCACTGCCCGCGTCGGTGCCGCTGCTCGAGCTGGTGCTGCTGCTCGAGCTAGTGCCACTGCTCGAGGTGGACCCGCTGCTCGAGCTGGTGCTGCTGCTCGAGCTAGAGCCATCGTTCGAGTCAGAGCCGGCACCGCAGGCCGCGCTCGCGATCACCAGCCCGCCGGTGGCCAGCAAGGTGAGTCCCAAGGTGGTGGTGTTGCGCATGGTCGATTCCCCCCATGGAGCCTAGCCTAGATCGATATGCTCTATGCTGATAGCAGGCGGTGACCGGCTCGCTGACGAGCTGGCGGCAACGAGACTAGCACCAGCGAGGCCAGCACCAGTGACGATGGCACCGATGACCCAATGGCGAGCAGTAGCGGCTGGAGCGGCCCTGGCGGTGGCGGCATGCAGCTCGAGCGAGACCGGCGGCGGCGGGGGAACCCAGGCAGCAGGGGGCAACGGCACCGGCGGCAGCAGCAGCACCAGCGGCACTGCCGGCAGCGGCGCTGGCACCGTGGACTGCGGCGACGGGCCAGACGTCGAGATCTACGACACCAGCGGGCCCATCGAGCATGGGTCCCAGGTGACGTTGCAGGGCTGCCGCTTCGGCGAGAAACAGCCGGCGCCTCCGCTCAAGTGGGACGACTTCGAAAGCGGCACCGACGGTGAAGACATCGGCAATGGATGGCTAATCTCTCGGGGCGGCGGCGACGCGCCGGTGTACCCGCGCTATTCGCCTGCCAACCAGCGCTCGGGAAGCGCACGATCGGTGGAGCAGCCTTACACCGAGCCGGGCCAGTACAACTGCAATTTCGGCCTCCACGACAGCGAAGGCCACACCGAATACTTCATTTCTTTTCACCGCTTCGCCGAGACGGGTCCAGGCCCGGATCGCAGCCGAAACTACAAGATCATGTCGTTGCGTGCCGGCTCGGCCACCCATTGGGAGGGACCGCCGGTCTTCCGCCACGACATGTATCCCCAAACCACTAGCGGACACTCTTATCTAGGCGACTGCGACGACAACACCATCGGTGATACCTGGGCAAACGGCCACGAGCTCGAGGAGCAGAGCTGGGAGCGGTTCGATTACCACATGAATCTAGACCAAGGTGCTGCAGGCTCGGGAAATGCCCGTTACGCCCGCTGGAAGGACGGTCAGCTGCGGGCGGAAGGCGCAGGGCAAGCGGTGCTGGGTAGCTGCGAGTGGACGAACATCTACATCAATGGCTACTTCGCCCGGAACAAGCTGGAAAACGGCAACGAGGCACCCTGCAACGACGGCTGCCCGGCGACCTTCTGGGTCGATGACGTCTATATCGATATCACCCAGGCCCGGGTCGAGTTGTGCGACACACCGGCCTGGTCTGCCATCGCCGGCACGGGCGCCTCTTGTGAGATCCAGGTGCCGGTGTCCTGGTCCGACTCGGCCATCACGGTGACGGCCAACGTCGGAGCCTTCGCCGATGAGGCGACCGCCTATCTCTACGTGATCGACGGTGAGGGTCGGGTGAACGAAACAGGCTTCGCAACGACGGTGAGCCGCTAAGGCTGGGCGAAGGGATGGTGCCCCATGTTCACCGGGCCGCCGGGGTCGAGATAGACCGCCGGATCACCAACGCCGATCACCGGTGATCCCGGCAACGGCTGGTACGCCTGGCCCGGGTCGAGCTGCGGGTCGCCCGCCAACGAGTGGGCCTCTTGCGAGGAGCTGGCCTGGACCTCGGCCAGGGTCCAGCTGCCCTGCAGCTGGAAGTCCTGGTGAGCCTCGTAGGCGTTGTCGCTGGGGAAGAAGTTGTAGTCCGAGTCGAGGATGTTGGAAAACTCCGCTAGGGCTACGCCACCGCCGAGTCGAAATGCGATGGAGTCGATGAAGACGTTGTTGCGCACGGTAAGCCGTGGATCCCCTAACTGCACCGCGATGGCGTGCTCGGCGCCCACGATGACGTTGTTGTGGACCCGATTCGGGAAGACGTAGCCCTCGTCGTCGGCGCTCAGATGGCCCATGTCGAAGCCGCGGCCGCAGTCCTCGATGAGGTTCTCCCGCACCGTCCAGTCGCCGGCTGGATAGCGCTGGGTGCAGTTGGGGCCGTCACAACGACTGGTCGGCACCAACACGGCATCGGTCGCATCGCGGATGACGTTGCCCACCACCATCACGTTCGAGGCGCCGCCTTTCGAGCCCACGGCGGCCCCCAAGAAGTCGGCCAGCTCGTTGTCGCATACCCAGATCTCGCCCCCCTCTTCATTGCCTGCGAGCATGAAGGTGATGCCCCAAGAGTTGACCCCAGTCCAGTAGCGGGTGTCGCTCACACGATTGCGGCGAATGACACCGCCCTGGGTGTTCCAGAATGAGAGGCCGTAGGCGTTGTTGCCCCCCATAGCCGCGTTGTGGGCAAAGACGTTGTCCTCCACCAGCACGTGTGCCGAGCCGGTGAAGAAGATGGGCGTCCAATAGGTGAACTCGACGGTCAGGCCCTGCACGGTGAGGTAGTCGCTTCCGTCGGCGTTGAGGAAGCCTGCCTGGGCGAGCTCGAAGCGCTCGCTAGCCACAGCCATCCCCGCCGGTGGCCACAGATAGACGAAGCAGTCAGGGCCGACATCGTTGCAAGCCACCCCAGCGTCATCAGCCATCGTCCACTCGCCCTCGGTCAGCTCGGCGGCATCCACGTGATAGAGGCCCGAGGCGGCATCGAAGGGAGCGTGGTGATGCTCGAGACGGAGCCCGCTGGCCGTCCACATGCCAGGAGCATTGCGCCCTAGCGCTGCCGTCGAAGCCCGCTGGAGGTTGGCGCCTGACGGGACGAACTCGCTTCCCTCGATGGCCACCGATCCCAGCAGCCGCGGCTCGGCACCGTCGTCGGCACGGACGACGAAATAGGCCTCTGGCGAGCCAGGTCGGGTCAGGTCGAGCCGGTAACGGTCCGGCTCGTATTGGTCCATCAGCCGGTACTCGCCGTCGAGTACCGTGACGACGCCAGGCGCCTCGGGAAGGGCGTCGAAGGCGCTGCTGAAGCTACAAAATGGCACGTCGCGACTTCCGGATCCGGCATCGTCGCAACCCGTCACCCCCACGAAGACCTCGGGCCATTGTGCGGCGACCTCGACCTGTGGCGGCTCGGCGCAGGACGTCGCGCTGGGCGGAATGGGCGTGCTCTCGGCGGGTCCGTTCCACTCGCCATCGTCGCTGCAAGCAACGAGGGTCGCGGCAAGGACGAGGACTGAGAAGCCCGTCGCCCCAAGCCCGGCACCGGGCAGGCGGTGCCCACCACACTGGCGCTCCTCGATTCGTCCGGTTGCTTGCTTGGCAACAATCATGTCACTCCACCGCCTCGGGGGTTGTCGAGCCGCTAGTAGCCCCAGTTTTTCCCGGTCTTGGTGGGCGTGTTCGTAGGTGGTGGTTTGGGGGCGATCGTCCGAATGGGGCGGTGAGCGGTGACCGGCGGTGGCACCGGCGCTGTTGCGCTGACCGTGGGCTCGGCGCTGGGCGCCTCCGCCACGAGGGCCGCCGAGCCGTCACCAGCGGCGCCGGTTGCCGACTGGATCGCCGTCGGTTCGGACGGCGCTTCGCTTGGCTGGGCCGCGGTTTCTTCGAGCGGCACTTCGGCTTGCTGGGCCGCGGCGGTGTCTGGTGAGCCGTCTCCCTCGGTTTCGTCGCCTGAGAGCACCAGCCCCGCCACGACAGCCAAGACCAAGGCAGCGGCACCGGCAGCGATACCGATCCGCAGACCCTTACCTGGAGCCGCCGTGGTGGCCTCGAGGCCAGGCTGACTGGCCACCGAAGGCTGGCTCGAGCCGGGGTCGGAGGGCGTTGGCGTGAGCCCCGGCCCACTGGCGAGCATCCCCCGCATCGAGGGGTAGCTCTCACTGCCCGGCGGTGGAGTTCCCAGATCGGTTAGCGGGGTCCACTCTGTGGATAGTCGCTGTCCCAGCCCGGAATCCGTGTCCTCGGCACCGGCCAACAGCTCTGCATCGTTGCTCGCGCGCAGCACATCAATGTAGGCCTGCGCCAGCTCCATGGCGCTCTGGTAGCGGTCGTCTGGCTCCCGGGCGAGCGCACGCTGGAAGAACTCGTCGAGCCCCGCAGGAAGATCAGAGACCATGTCGGATGGCTTGGGTAGCGGGTCGGTACAGATCTTCACGATCACGTCGCTGGTCGATTCGCCCCGAAACAGGGTGCGTCCGGTCAGCGCGCGAAACAGGATGACCGCCAGGGACCACAGATCCGTGCGGTGGTCGATGTCACGATAGCCGCGAGCTTGCTCAGGACTCATGTAGTTGGGCGAGCCCAGCACCTGCCCCGTCTTCGTCGTGTCACCCTCCTGGTCGCGACCGATGTTCTTGGCGATGCCGAAATCGAGGATCTTGACCACCTCTTCGTCATCATCTTCGTCGCTGGCGAGGAACACGTTTCGCGGTTTCAAGTCCCGGTGGACGATGGCCTTCTTGTGAGCCTTGCGCAGCGCCTTGGCGATTTGGCTGACGATCTTCACCATGGCCAGCGGCGAAAGCCGCTTCACCCGCCTGAGCCTGTCGTGGAGATCTTCGCCCTCGAGCAGCTCCATGACGATGAAGGGTAACGAGCCGTGCACGCCGTGGTCGTAGACTTGGACCACGTGGGGCGTGTGCAGCTTGGCAGCCGCCTTGGCCTCCCGGTGGAATCGAGCCCTCAAAGTGTCCGAGGCCGCGATGGACGAATCCATGAACTTGATGGCCACCGACCGGTCGAGGACCGTATCCCAGCCGGCCCATATGGCACCCATGCCCCCGCGCGCGACGAGCGAGTCCAGTCGGTACCTGGTCGCGACCACCTCGCCTGTTTCAGGCTCCACCGCCGCTGGTCTGACGGATTTGGCGGGCCTGGTCGGCGCGCCAGAGCTTGTCGCCTTGGGCTTCCGCTTGGGCAGATTCCGCTTGGGCAGAGCCTTGGGGGGGGCCGGCCGCGGGGGCTTGGCGCCCGGCGCCTTGCCTGGCGGCAGCTTGGGCTTGGGCTCGCCCGGCGAAGACGGCGGTGAGGCTTTGGTCACAGACCTTTCCCAACGAAACGGCCAAGACCGCTGGTTTCCCCTGCCGAGTATGCCAGGTCGTTCATGTCAGGGAATGCAGCAGACCGTGGTGCCGTCGCCGGGCGTGGCGGCGCCGGTGGGCTGGCCTCCAGACGGATCACAGCTGCCGCCATCTGGGCCGGAGCTTACGGTGAAGCGCACCGACTTGAGGCCCGGAGCCTCGGTGCAGCTCGCCCCGTCGTTGGGCACTGTCACTTCGCCGAGCGTACAGGACTGGTTGGAGTACACGTTGGTCAACCCCTGGCAGGTGATTCCGGTCGGCCCGTCGCAGGTGCAGGCACTGCAGTCCCGATCGTCGGCCAGGCTGCCGTAGATGACCGTCTTGTCAGTGTAGTGCTCGATAGGACAATCGATGTCGCCAGCTTGGGTCACACAGAGGCTGGTGCCGAAAGGGGCATCAGGCTGGCGCAGGCACACCTGTTGTGCCGTGGCGCACCCCGCACCGAGCGTGGCTCCGTCGCACACCAGTGCCGGTGCGCTCCAGGTGGCAGGATCGACTGTGGCGGTGCCGCCGGTCGGGGGGCACGCCCCGCCGGAAACAGGAACCGTGCTGGCTATTGAGCTCGTGTTGGAGGTGCCGCCGAAGCTGTGACAGCTGCCGATGACGGGGATGGTGAAGGTCGTCAGAACGGTCCCCTGACATGCCGCGACGTCCCACACCTGCAGCTCCGGTGCATCACAGGTGGCTCCAGCAGGCGGATCACAGCCGCAAGCGCCGCATTGCGCTGCTGGCGCGTCGAGGGTGCCGCTGCCGCCGGGCACAGCGGTCGGCCAGGCCGCGTGGCACTCGGGCAGAGCCTCGCCCTGGGTGCCCACGAAGAAGGCCACCGGCCCGCTCCACTGTGGCGGCGGCGCCGGCGCGCAGGTGTAGTTCGGACAGAGCGGATCGGCGCAGTCGATCAGATCGTTGCCATCATCGTCGATACCGTTGGTGCAATCCTCGACGCAGGCTGGGCAGTCTGGCCCCCCGCAGTCGATGCCAGTCTCCTGACCGTTCTTCACATCATCCTGGCACGTCGGCTCGGCACCGCCGCTGCCGCCGCTGGCAGCACTGCCGCCGCTGCCGCCGCTGCTGCCGCCGTTTCCACCGCTGCCGCCATCTGTAGTTGCGCCAGCTCCAGTGGTGCCGATCTCGATGCCATCGATATCGGCGATAGCAACGCAACCTCCGGCCACCATCGACACGAACAGCCCCCCGGCAGCGAGCGCCAGGCTGAGCTGAGTCCAAATCTTCATCCTGCTCTGGTCCATTAGAAGGTCGTCCTCACACCGAACCAGCCGGCACCCACCATGACGTCCACCTTCGATCCCACCGCCTCTTCACTGGCCTCGCTCCCATCGTCCCCGCCCTGCAGCAACAACCACAGCAGACCAGCGCCGGCAGCTGCGCCACCCACGACGAACCCGACGGTCGATACGGTGCCCAGGGTGTTCACCGAATCGATCAGTGATTGGTTGTCCGGTGGACAAGGATTGGTGGGGCAACGGTCCTTGAGCTCAGCGGCATCGTTCAGGGTCAGCACGCCGGTAATGGCACCGACGGCGAGTCCCGCAGCGCCAACGCCGATCACGATAATCGGCGGCAAGATAGACGGCTCCTCCGATGTGTCCGCCGTGGCGGGAGCCTCGCCCTGGTCACCGGCGAGGGCCGGGCCGAGCGACAGCTCGACGCTCTGTCCCTGCTCGCCTGGATCCACGGTGATCGTCTGAGAGCCAGACTCGTAGCCGTCGAGCTGCATCTGCAACAGGTGCTCGCCTGGATTGACGCTCACTGGCTGGTCGAGCGCAGTGGTGTCGACTGGCTGACCATCGATGGTCACCGTGGCCTCCCCGG
The DNA here is from genome assembly GCA_030590865.1 of Myxococcales bacterium. GTDB lineage: Bacteria > Myxococcota_A > Polyangia > Polyangiales > Polyangiaceae > JAPYTK01. Next base: position 10,583 of record JAUVCD010000252.1, read on the forward strand.
CCTGCGGGCCCGTCACAGTGATCTGGAGACTGGGGATCGTGCCACCAAGCTGCTCGAGCTCAGCTCGAGCCTCAGCCTGAGCTTCGCGAAACGGCTCAGGCGTCTGCTCATCCATCGACTCGGCGACCAGCTGCCCGTAGAGGGCGCTCGCTTCAACGAGCTTGCCGAGCTTGGCCTGGACGCGGGCCATGTAAAGCAGATGAGGCGGCGCGTGGTAAATCTCCTCCGCCCGGGCAAAGCGGTCGAAAGCGGTAGCGTATTCGCCCTGCTCGTAGAGCTGAAACCCTGCATTGGCCAGAGCTCGCGCAGCGCTGAGCTCCTTGGATGCTCCCCCAGCCTGGGCCTGTGCGGCCCCAGGCATCGTAGTGACCAGCGCGGCCAATACAGACAGCACAAACCACGAGTGTCTCATGAGTCGCGAACAGTACCATTGGGACTGTAACGCCGCTAGCAGGCGCTCGAAGAGCAGTGGCTAGTGAGTGGTGCTAGGCGCCGGTGCTGCGACGGAGCCTGACGGGGCCACCGAGCCAGACGCCGAAGCGCCGGCTGAAGCAGTAGCTGACGCAGTAGCAGGCGGCGGGGCGAAGCAGCGCTCGTCCTTGCGAACCTCGGCAACGACCCAACGCTCGTCGACTCGCTCGAGGCAGCCGGTCACCTTGGTGGGTTCGGCGGAAGCGACGCGCACGTTCTCGAGCACCGCGCGCTCGCCGGTGACCCGCAAGGTGCCGCGGCAATCGACGTCGGCGTCGTCATAAATGCCATAGTCCGACGTCTCGAGCACCTCGATCTTCACCAGCTTGCATGCCGTCTTCTTGGTGAGCTTGGCCTTAGCCGCGCCCTTCTTTGCTTTGGCCCGCAGCCTGACGATGCTCTCCTTCTTCTTGGACATATCGATGGAGTAGTAGACCCACCCCACGACGCAGAGCACCAGACCCAAGATGCCCATGATCAGCCCCAGCCAGGCCCGTGGAGGCTTGGCCAGCCCCTGCTGACTGGCATGTCGCTGCGCCTTGATCGCCAGCACGATGGCGGCGATTGCCCCCACCGGAAAACAACAGGTGACCAGACCGACGACCCCGGCGATGGCCGAGTAGGTGGCCGAGCGCTCCAGCGCAGCGCGTTGCTGCTGCTGGCGCTGCCACTGACCATGAACCTCGAGCTGGGCCTGGGCTTGTTCTTTGTAGGTCTCGGTGGCGGCCTTGGCCTGTTGTTGCTGACGACCGAAAGGGGTCACAGCCTGGCAATAGGGACACACCGCCGCATTGGACGGGACGGTGGCGCCGCACTGCTCGCACTGATTCGTCATGCCACTCCTGGGGGTCCTGGGACGGTCGGGGCCTTGGGACCGCTGATCCAAGCACGCCAGCTGCGCGACGGGAACCGCCGCAACCACGCACCAAGAAAGTCAGGGCACGAGATTCTGTTAGAGCAGAACTTTCTTCTTGAAGTGTATGCCGATGTAGGTGTATAGGTCACAAAGGCTCACAGTGGAGCACATTACCTTTGCCTAGGCGTTCACGACGCCCCCCAAAACCCCACCGACCTGCGGGTCCACCCTACGAAAGGGACACCCAGTGAACCACCAGCGCTTG
>JAUVCD010000860.1 GCA_030590865.1 Myxococcales bacterium
CAAGCTCTACACCGACGCCAAGGAGGCCGACCAAGCGTGGTGTGTCTGTCAGGCACTGCACGCCATGAAGGTCGCCGAACCGGATGAGGAGCGGTTCTATCGGCGTTTGCGGCCCGAGAATGCGGCGGCGGCCAAGGAGCGGGTCAACGAGGACGAGTGGGCGAACATCCTCATGCATCCCAGCCTGGATCCCATCGTCACGCGCATCTTCCAGCTCATCGAGCCCGCGGCGTTGGCCCGCAACGCCCAGACCCTCGAGGCGCTGGGTTTCGCCGCTGAATACGCCGTCGATCTGGCCACCCACCCCTATCCGGTGTCGCAGACTCTGTTCTATGCCGGCGGCGTGTTGGGAATGGAAATCCCGCCAGTGTTTCAGAACCCCAATGATCCCAGCGGCATATCCTTCCTCCACGCCCAACGGCCGTCGCTAGTGTTGGGCCAGGCAGCCCTGACCGCCGAGCTGCCCACCCAAGCCGCGGCCTTCATTGCAGCCCGTCACCTCGCCTATTACCGCCCAGGCCTCTACATCCGGCACCTGGTGCCCACCGGTACGGGCATGCGTTCCTGGCTTTTCGCAGCCATCAAGCTCATCCACGAGAGCTTCCCGATCAGCGACGAGCTCGCCTCGATGGTCGAGGCCAACGTCGAAGCCATCAAACCAGCGGTGCACGGGCCGGCCCGCGATCAGCTCTCCAGCGCGGTGAGCAAGCTGCTTCAATCCGGCGCCATCGACCTCAAGAAGTGGGTCGGCGGCGTGGATCTGTCCGCCGACCGAGCAGGCTTCCTGGTGTGCCATGACCTGGAAATCGCCTGCGACATGATCAGGGCCTCAGACGAGGAATCGGCCGCGGTGCCCCACCGGGAGCGCATCCTCGAGCTGACACTCTTTGCCGTGGACCCGAAATACTTCCACATCCGGAAGCGCCTGGGCATCACGATCGACGTGTAGACACATGTGATCACAGGTGGGCGGACGGGGGGAGCGGGCCATGGTGACGGACCCGTTGACCGCCGCCAGCCCTCTGTTCGAAGCATCACCTTCAGGGTTGAGTGGGCATAGCCGTATTGACGGGGCAAATCCCAGACTGCTAACGTGCCGCTTCGCGCTCGCTGGTGCATTACAAGCGGGGTGCGGTCGTGTAGGTTGCGCGCTCGCCTGAAGGGGTGGGACGCGACGAAGGGCAACTCTGTGGCAAAGGCAAAACGGACTCGTTCCGTAGCAAAAACGAGCGGGAAGCGGGCAACCGCTAGGGGGAAGGCCGGGAAATCGGCGACGAGCAAGCTCGTGGTCCGGGCGCCGACCGCCAAGAAACGGAGCAGCACGGCCGCAGCGGGGAAGAAGAGTGCCCCCAAGAGACCCACGGCCAAGAAGGCCGCCGCCCCGAAGCGGGCGGCAAGGAAGCTGTCTGCAGGGATGTCGGCGACGAAAAAGAAGAAGAAGACCGCTAAGACAACGGCCACCAAGAAGGCGATCACCAAGAAAACGCCGGCCAAAAAGGCTACCGCCAGGAAGGCCTCGGTGAAGAAGAGAGCCCCTACCAAGACGCGCACCACCGCCAAAAAGACGGTGGCTAAAAAGACGTTGGCCAAGAAGACGTTGGCCAAAAAGACGGTCGCCAAGAAAGCCTCCGCTAAGACGCGGCCGGCCAAGCAGGCAACTGCCAGGAAGGCGCCGGCCAAGAAGACGACGAAGAAAGCGGCACCCGCGCGAGCTGCGGCCAAGCGACCCCCGCGAAAGAAGGCTGCGGCCAAGAAGACGGCTCTGAAGACGGTCGCCACCAAGAAGCCGCCGACCAAGCCGGCCCGAGCCAAGAAGGCTGCCTCCAAAACGGCTTCGGCTCAGAAGACCGCCGCTCTGAAGGCGGCGCCGAAGAAGGCGTCTTCCGCGAAGAAGACGCGGCGCGGCGAGCCGGCTACGGCCAGCAACAAGACGCCCAAAGTAGAGCTGGCTCCGCGAAGCAGCGTGGTGGCCCCGACCATCCCGATCCCGGTCAAGAAGGTGCCGCGCAAGCCAACCCTCGAGGAACGGGCCAGAAAGGCCCGTCGCCGAATCGGTCAGCAATCAGTCGAGTTTCGCGCGGGCTACGACGATAACTTCGCGATGTCGTGGATCTACCACGACAGCGCCTTGGAAGGCGTCGTCTACACCTTCGAAGAGCTCACCGCTGCCTTCTGCAGCGACGAAGTCACAGTCGTCGACTCGAGCGTCATGCCCATCTACGACGCGATTCGACGGCACCGAATCGCCATCGACTTCGTCCGGAACGCCGCCGAGAAGAAACGGGCGGCGATTAGCGTGGACTTCCTCAAGGATCTCTATGTCATCCTCCATCCCGAGGAAGGGGAAGCCAAGTCGGTAAAGTACCGACGGGACACGCCGCAACACCGACTCTACTTCCACGAGTACGCTGCGCCGGACAAAATCGCCTACCGGGTACGGCAAGTGATCGAGTGGGTCAACAGCCCTCAGGCTAAGAAAATTGCTGGTGTTCTCCGCACGGCGGCCCGCGCCCATTATGACCTGGCGCGCACCTATCCGTTCCAACACGACAGCGGCAAAGTAGCTCGGCTGTTCATGAACTTCCTGTTGATGCGTGCCGGCCTCCCTCCGGCGATCGTGCACGCCACTGAACGACAGCGCTACTACGAGGCGCTGAAAGCCCCCTCAGCCGCCAACTTGGTGAAGATGCTCCGCGACTCGGTAGCCAACGCCTTGGCCAGCATCGAGAAGCTGCTCGACGAGCACGAGACGCGCACTCGGGGCTATCTGACCTGAGCCCGCGGTGGTCACCCGCCGGGGCGGCCCAGTCCGCCGCCCCGCAGCCACGCTACTCTCCCCTGAACCGTGCGAGCAGCTCTTCGGCTGCCGTGTAGGGGTCGACCTCCAGCCGAGACACCGCCAAGACGGCCTCGTCGATCGCCTCACCCATTTGTTCGTCGGCGTGCTCGATCATCGTGTTTCGCAACTGCTGTCGCATCGCCTCGCTCAGGCGGTGCAGACGGCGACGCTCGCCCGCCTCAGTGCCGTATAGCCACCGCCGGTGGTCCTCGAGCCGGTCGACCAGCTCTGCGGTACCCTCGTCACGGGTTGCGATGCTGCGCACGATGGCAGGGCGCCACGTCACTGGGGGTGCGCCATCCTGAGATGCCCCCTGCGGTGGGCCGGCAGCATCGCCATCGGACATGGTCGGCCCGCCGGGGATCACGCCATGGTGCCCCTGCAGCCCCGCGACGCCGGCGCCGGCGCCAAAGGTCACCTCGCCGAGCGCCAGCATGAGCTCCAAATCCCGGTGGGTGGCGTCGGCACCCTCACGATCCGCCTTG
>JAUVCD010000783.1 GCA_030590865.1 Myxococcales bacterium
GGCGGACTCTCATGTCGTAAGTGGCGATCCGACCCAGTTGCAGAATGCGCTGCTCAATCTTGCCCTGAACGCCCGTGATGCCATGCCTAACGGAGGAACATTGACCTTCGCTACTCAGGTCGTCGAGCTTGATCAGCATGCCTGCGACACGAGGCCCTTCGAGATCGAACCCGGCCGGTTCATTCAGATCAGCGTCACCGATTCGGGTGAGGGGATCGACGATGCCGTCATAGACCACATCTTCGAGCCATTTTTCACGACCAAGGGACCGGGCAAGGGTACGGGCATGGGCCTGGCCGCCGTCTACGGCACGGTCAAGAGCCACCGGGGTGCGATCGACGTCCACTGTGATGCTGGGCGGAGCACGACCTTCGAGCTGTACTTACCGCTGAGCAAGGAAGCACCTGCCGATATCGCAGAGGCGATTTCGACGGTCGAGGTCCGGGACAGACGGGCGCACATTTTGCTCGTGGACGATGAGGCGTTTGTCCGTGAGGTCACCCGGATGCTGCTCACCCAGCTCGGATACCGGGTGACAGAGAGCAGCAGAGGTGCCGATGCGATCACCGTCTATCGTGCCAAGTGGGAGCAAATAGACTTGGTCCTGCTCGACATGATCATGCCTGACATGGGCGGACGGGACGTCTTCATCGCGATGCGAAAGATGAACCCCAAGCTCAACGTGTTGCTCGCCTCCGGCTACAGCATCGACGGCGAGGCCCAGGGCATCATCGACGAGGGGGCAAAGGCATTCATCCAGAAGCCCTTCAACCTCGCTCAGCTGGCACGGGCCGTTGAGGACGTCCTCGCTTAGAGCCGGCTAGCGGTCCCGGGCTCGTCGCAGCGGCGTCAGCTTCCCTCACCGCCGAACATCGCGAGTACCTCGGCCTCGGTCACGGTGTGATGTTCGCCAGCGAAGGTGTAGGCCTCGGGCTTTCTGTCGATGAACCACTCTTTGGTCAGCGACAGCCCGCTCTGGTCGTCGAGGGTGCCGAAGGCGAGTGAGGTGACCCCATGGAACTTCCCTGGCGCCGTGACGCGATAGAACAGCCCAGAGCCGCATTTCTTGCAGAAGCCGCGCTCGGCCCAGTCCGAGGATTGGATGGTCTGGATGTTGTCCTCACCCTGCCAAGCGACGCCTTCGGTGCTGATGGCGAGGAACGCTCCACCCGCCCACCGTCGACACATGCCACAGTGGCAGGCGCTGAGCTCATCGCGTAGCCCCTTGGCGGTGTAGGTAACGGCTCCGCAGAGGCACTGTCCCGTTCGTTGCATATCGGTCTCCGAGCGGCGACGGAGCGGTCAGTCGGAGACGCAGAGGCCGGCCTCTTTGTCAGCCTTACACAAGCCCTTGTGCTTGCAGAAAACCGACTCCTTGCAGTCTGCATCACTACCAGCCTTGCAGGCGCCATCCTTCAAACTGCACAGGCCCTGGTCCTTGCATACTGCCGCAGCAGCGCAATGCTCGCCGCTGCCTGGGACGCATTTGCCCTCCTTGGCTGCGCAGCTGCCTGCGGCGCGACAAGCGATGGATGCGGCGCAACTCTCGTCGTCCCCGGCGGTGCAGACGCCAGCCTTGGCCTGGCAGGCTCCTTGGCGCGAGCAAGTGTCGCTCTTCTTGCAGTGCTCGTTGGTGCCGGCCACACACGTGCCGCCCTTGGCGGCGCAGAGCCCCATCTTCTTGCACGCTTCGATGGGTTGGCAGTCGGCGTCTTTGCCGATGACGCAGGCTTTGTCCTTCGCCGTGCACTGGCCCAGCTCCTTGCAGATCTTCAAGTCGGCGCAGTCGGCGTCTTTGCTGATGTCGCAGGCACCATTCACGAAGCTGCAGCGCCCCTGCTTGAGACACCCATTGGACGCGCGGCAGTCCTGATCCGACGCAATGATGCAGCTGCCATCCTTGGCGGTGCAGGCACCATCGAGCGACTTGCGGCACAGATCGCTGCACCACGTGTTGCCGCTCTCCTGAGAGTGACAGACGCCGTCCAGGCACATCAGCGGATCGGCGCAATCTGCCTTCGCCTTGCAGGCTTGGCCCTCCCGGGCCTGGCAACCGAGGAAGGTGAGCAGAATGGACAGCAACAGGATGGTGCGCATCTGCCCATCATGGCGAGGGGCCCGGGTGCGCACAACCGTTGGGTAGCGACGGGCAGCGGCGCGAGGAAGGGCCACGTCGACGTCTAGGCCGGGCTAGAGGTCTCGGGCGCGTCGCAGCTGCGTCAGCTTCCCTCCCGCTGCCGCGGTCCACGAGCGCTTGTAATAGAAGTCGATGAAGGCCTCGCAGCCTTCGGTATGAAGCGTCTCAGCGACGTGATCGGCCGCCTCGATGAAGGCGGTTTCGAGCTCACAGAGTGCCTCGGTGATTTGGCCTAACCGTCCGGTCAGGGCTAGCTGCTGGCAGCCGCAGTCGCTCTGGCAACGGTCCCGTAGCTCGCAAGCCTGGCAGACCTCGGCCACTTGTTCCTTGGCTTGCTGCAACCGCTGGCGTGCAGCATCGTCCACCCCCGTATCGACGTGGCCGATGACGAGCCCATGGTCGGTGTCTTCGCCCACCATTTGAGCACAGGGGTAGATCCGCCCCGCCGGCGACACGCAGATCTCGTGGCTCCCTAGCTGACAACGGCTGGGACAGGGCATGCCTCCTTTGAGGTGAGTGAGGATCTTGGTGTGCAGCGGATTGATGGGCAGCTGTTTGCCGGCGCGGAACCAATCCATCCAGGCGTTGCCGGCGTCGTCGAGGCCAGTGGCCAGTGCCGCCACCGCCTCGGAGGTCCACTCGTCTCGCCAGTTGGCGGCGAGATGGATTTTGGCCGCGCCGAGGGGGAGGAGCGAGCGGATCGTCGAGCCCAGCTCACTGGCGCTGGCGGTGGTGACCACCGAAGCGATTTCGAACTGGATGGACGCCTCCCGTAGCTTGGCGAGTCCTTCCATCACCCCGTCGTAGCTGCCCTTGCCGGCCCGGTTGATCCGGAACCGGTCGTGGGTTGGTCGGTCGCCGTCGACTGAGACGAACACTGCCGCGCGGCGAGGCGGAGCGAACAGAGCGATCACCTCATCGTCGATCAGCGTGCCGTTGGTGTTCAGGTAGAAGTGAACGCCAGGACGGGGCGCCGGCAGCGCGGCCACAGCGCGCTCGACCTGTTCGATGGTTTCTCGCAGAAAATCGACCTGCAGGAGCGGCTCGCCGCCGAAGAAGGAGACACCGAGCTCAGCGTCGCCCTGCTCCAGCGCCAAGGCGACGGCCTTGCCCATGGTCGCCGAGCTCATGGGCCGCGAGAACTTCTCTCCGGTGTAGCAGTAGCTGCACCGGAGGTTGCATTGATGATCGACGAAGAGCGTCAGCTCCACGCCGAGCTCCGCTTCGCTCTAGGGGTCATGCACCCATGCTAGCCGATCAGGAGGCGCTGTCCCCACCGCCACTCGGCTCGAAGCCGCCGACGCCGCCCCCGCCATAGGGCTCAGGCATCATGCCGTCGAGGCCACCGCCATAGTGAACGGATCCGCCGACGCCGCCCACGCCACCGTCGCCGCTGCTGGTGCTGCTGGTCGAGGTGCTGCTGGTCGTCTCGTTCCCCCCTGCACCACCGGTGTCCGACTCATCCGCGGTTTCGACGCTACTGCCACAGGCTGCCGCCACCGCGAGGACGCCGAGGGCCAGACAGCGTGGATAGGCTGGTCGGCGGTGGCGGCTGCGGGGTCGCGGGGCTCGTTTGCTGAAGGTCGTCATCTGTTGGGTCCTCCGGTCGGCAGGGGCGTGGTGGTGGGTTGGCTCAAGTGATGCACGAGCCGTACCAGGCGCTGAATGCCTGTTATCATTGGGGACACCTGCCGGGAGGGTGGCACCTCTGTGCCGGATTGAGCCAGCTTGGCAGCTCGGCAGTCGCCTACCGCTTGATGGTCGCCGGCTTTTGTTTCGGCGTCTTGCGGGCGTCAGCGCAGCACCGAAAGCCTGTCGAGTAGTCGTGGTAG
>JAUVCD010000418.1 GCA_030590865.1 Myxococcales bacterium
GGTGAGGATGGTCTGATGAGAAAGACCTTCGAAGAGGTGCTCGAGGCCGTTTGGAAAGCGGACGAAGGGGGCGATTCGTCTTTGGAAGCCGTCCGGAAACGCTGCCCAATCGACGTCACCGACGAGGATCTCGGCGTTCTCCTCAAGCGGGGACTGATCACCCGTGAGGGGGATCTCCTCACCCTGAGCTACGAAGGCAGAAGAGACGCCCGTAGCGTGGTGCGGCGTCATCGCCTGGCCGAGAGCCTCTTCGCCACCGCCCTGGACATCGACGCCGAGAAACAGGAGGCGGTGGCCTGCGAGGTGGAGCACATCCTGCTTCCTGAGCTCGAAGAGGCGATCTGCATTCTGCTCGGTCACCCCAGCATCTGCCCTGATGGCAAGCCCATCCCACCGGGACGCTGCTGCGGCGCCAAGCGCAAGCTGACCTCCACCGTCGTGGTGAGCTTGTGCGATCTGGCTCCTGGTGAGCGGGGTCGGGTCAGCTACATCAAGCCGAAACATCACGAGCGCTTGCACCGGCTGACCTCATTTGGCCTCACCCCCGGCACTATCGTCGAGGTTCACCAGCGCTCCCCAGCGATCTGCATCCGCTTCGAAGGTACCGAGCTGGCCCTCGACCGAGACGTCGCCGAAGACATTTTTCTGGTCAAGACCAACGGTGCAGACAGCTGACCGCTCGAGCCGACAAACGTGGGGCCCGCGCCATCACTCTTTGTCGAGCCGTCCCACGAGACCGAGCTGAAACACGGCGCCCATGTATTTGAAATGGGGTCGCACCTGCAAATCGACCTTGTACCAACCAGCGCTACCGCTCACTTCGCTAACGGTGATCTTGGCTTGCCTGAGCGGCCGCCTGGCCCGGACTGCGCCAGACACCACCTCCTGGTCGGCCACGTACTGCATGATCCACTTCTGCAGCTCCCGCTCCAGATCCTGGCGCTCCTTCCAGGTGCCGATCTGCTCCCGCTGCAAAACCTTGAGGTAGTGGGCCAAGCGGCAGGTGATGAACAAGTAGGGCAGCTGCGTCCCGAGTCGGTGATTGAGCTCCGCAGCTAGCCCGTCCTTGCTCCGTCCGAAGGTCTTCGGCTTCTGCGTCGAGTTTGCCGTGTAGAAGCACGCGTTGTCCGTATCGCGACGATAGGTAAGGGCGATGAATCCTTCTTCGGAGATCTCGAACTCCCGCCGCTCGGTGAGCATGATCTCCGTGGGGATCTTGGTCTGAATGTGCCCCAGGGCATCGTATTCATGAAGTGGCAGGTCCTCCACCGTGCCACCAGAGGACGGACCGACGATGTTGGGACACCAGCGAAAGCGCGCGAAGCTGTCGCCGACCCGGGTCGCAAAGGCCAGCGCGGCGCTACCCCAAAGGTATCGCTCATGGTGCCCGACCACGGCCTCCTCGTACTCGAAGGCCCGGACCCGCACGGTGCGTGGACCGTAGGGCAAGCGCAGCAAGAAACGAGGCATGCAGAGGCCCACGTAGCGCGAATCGTCACCATCGCGGAACGCCTGCCACTTGGTGTACTGAGGCATCTCGAAGAGCGAGTGGAGATCTTTGAGCTGAGGCAGCTTGTGGAACGTGTCGAGGCCAAAAAAGGCTGGCCCCGCCGCGGCGATGAAGGGCGCATGAGCCATCGTCGACACCGCTGCGCAATCGCCCAACAAGGTCATGTCCTGGGATGACGGCGTGAAGTCGTAGTTGGCGACCAACAAGCCGTAGGGCTTGCCACCAAACTGCCCATACTCAGTCGAATAGGCCAAGCGATAGAGACCGCTCTTCGGGATTTCTGGCGAGTCCTGAAAGTCCTCGAACAGATCGCGCTTCGAGACGTTGAGCATCTCCACGAAAACGTTCTCGCGGAAGTCCACCCGATCGACGACGAACTTGAGACCCCGCCAGGCTGACTCCAGCTCTTGGAAGATCGGATGGTGGAGGATCTGGTCGATCTGTAGCGTGAGCTTTTCAGTGACCTCGGAGATGAGCAGATCGACCGCCGGTTGCTCCACCCAATGGCCATCGCCGCCGCTCCGGAGCACGAAGGCACAGAACGCTCGCAGGCCCGCCTCGACCGCCCGGTGCTCTGCACTGTCGGGCTGAATGCGACTCTCGGCCATCGCTTCGCCAATCAGCGATGCCTCAGTCTGCTCGGCCACCTCTTGCAGTGACGGGACTTGGCGCGGCGCGACATCCGCCTGGCTCGCCGACTCGGACCCGCTGCTCCCAGCCGCGGTGCCATCATCGGTCACCGGCGACCCAGCCGCAGGCTCGGCAGCTGCCGGCGCGGCCGCAGGCTCGGCATCTGCTGGCACCGGCGCCGCAACATCCTCGGACGCCTGGGAGCCATCCTTCGGCTTGCCCTCCTCGTGCTCAGGCGCGTCGCTTTCTGCTTCGCTAGACATGACCGGTCCTGTGGCCCCTTGCCAGGCCTGGTCGCTACGTTACCGCGTTTTCGGCGTGAGGACACGCTGGCGAACAAGCCGCCAGCGCCTGGGGGGTGCCGAGCGGCGGCGACGGAAAGCAGCTCAATGGTGGACCGATCGCGCCCACTGGCGCGTCGAACCTGTAAGCCTTGGGGCGCGAGCCCCGTTTAGACCACACCCCAACCGTCATCCATCAGGAGGCAGGTATGCGTTCACCCTTTCTTCTCACCTCTGCTGTGCTCGGTGCCGCTGCGCTCATTGCCTGCAGCGAGACACCAGAATCCGAGTTTCCGCAAGGAGGCTACGGCGCCCAACATGGCCAGGGGGCCTACGGCGCTCAAAGCGGCCAAGGAGCCTATGGTGCTGCCGGCCAGGGCGCCTATGGCGCAGCCGGCCAAGGCGCCTATGGCGCCGCCGGCCAAGGCACTGCTGGACAGGGTGCGACGGCCCCCGTTGCAACCCAGGCCACGCCCATCCCCGCTGCCATGGTGCCCTTGGCGGGTGCGGTGCTCAAGGGAACGGCCCAGCAGGAGACGGTCGGCATGGTCGAAGATGGACCGGCTATGGCCGCCCAGTTCCAGCAGGGCCAAATCCACGAGCAGTCATTCCAGATCCAGCCGGGCAGGTGTTACACCGTCATCGGCGTCGGCATCGGCATCACCGAGCTGGACGTCGAGATCGTCCTGCACCAACCGCCGGCACCCGAGTGGGTCGCTGCAGCTGACCAAACCCCCGGACCCCACGCCGTGCTCGGCGGCGGCAGCAACTGCTTCAAGAACCCCCTGCCCGTTGGCGGCCCCGCCAAGGTTCGCATGAGGGCCACCGGCGGTAGCGGCGTGGCGATGGCCCAGATCTTCTCGAAGTGAGCCCTTCCGGCGGCTAGCAGGCTATCGCATAGCGGGGCACGGGCAGCGACGTGATGCTGCTCGACGACCTCCGACGGCGCTTGGGAAGCGGCGGCGGGCGGCCCCGCAACCAACCGCTGAGCGCCCGTTGCTCGTGGGCGGTGATGTCGAGGAACACCATCCCCATACCGGGAGCCCCCTGACCTCCCGCCGATCGGATCACCTCTGCAAACAAGGTGAGCTCGCGCCCTGGCCACCAGACCGGTGGCTTGAAGCACACCACCACCTGTTCGCGCGCTGCCATCGGAAACGGCGTGTCGAGCCACAACCCATAGGGCGACAGATCAGTGGCCCAGTACAGTAGCGGCTCATCAACGTGGTTGCTGATGACCTCACATGGCATGTCGACGGATCGGCGCAGAGCGCGACGATGTCCAGAATCGAGATCGTGCATGAATCCTCCAGAAGGCGACTCGTGTAAGTAAGTGTAGGACATTTACCCACTATGGCGCCAATAATCGTGGACCCTATTCATCGGGCTCGAAGGCCCCTGCCCGCCCCTTGCTCGTAGCCAGCATCATCGGCTTTGATACACTGAGGGGGAATGAACGCCTTGGCAGGTCTCGCTCGCCCCATCAGCGGGCTCAGCCTCGCGAGCACCTGCCTGCTCGTCATGGGCGGTTGCGGATCCACGCCGCCACCAGCGACTGATGTGCCGCAGCCGACCATCGTGGCCGTACCGGCTGAAGAGACCGGCGAGCTGGTGGCCACCGAGCCGGCGGCGCCGGAGCCACAGGGGGCTCCGACCGGTTACGTCGAGCTCGAGGTCGGCGGCGTCATCGCCGCGCCTGGTGGCCATGCCGTCGTGCTGGTCCACGACAAGCGAGAGATCGTGCTCCCTATCTTCATCGGCGGCACTGAGGCGCTGTCCATCAATCTCCGACACAACAAGCGGCGCTACGCACGCCCGCTGACCCATGACTTGCTGGACACCATCATGGAGAAGCTGGGCGGTGAGCTCGTCCACATCCAGATCGATGCGATCCGGGACGAGACCTACCTTGGCGCTGTCTTCGTCCGCCAGGGGTCGGAGATCATCGAGGTCGACGCACGGCCCTCTGACGCCATTGCGCTGGCCATTGGCAATCGCGTCCCGATCTACGTGGCCGAGGACGTGATCAAGAAGGCCGGCGTCAAGAAGGACGATCTGATGCCCGGCCGCCCCGGTCTAGTTCCCGACCCAGGTCCTCAGCCGATTTAGTGTGGACCGGCCTGGGCGACGTCACCGCCCCTCGATGCTAGATCGATCATCGTGGCAGGACGTCCAGATCCCATGCGCCCATTTCTGCTCGCGGTCACCGTGACCGCGCTCTTATGCGGGGTGGCGTGCGGCTCGGCGCCCCCCCAGAGTGACCCGCACCGCGGTCCCCGCCGACCTCCCCCCAAGCCAGGCGAGAGCATCACTCACACCATGATGTGCAGCTGCAAGGTCTGTGAGCCCGAGACCTGCTGCCACGAGCTCGAGCAGGATCAGCCGGAGGCTGAGAAATGCGCCGACGGCTACGACTTCTCCAAGTGCGGCATGTCGGTCAGCAGTTGCGACAGCCGCTGCTTCCAACATCGCTGGCGAACCCACATCGACACGGGGTGCGAGGCGAGCCGACCCGATCAATGCTGTCACGATCAATCTGCCATGTAGCCGCTGCGCGACGATGCTGGCCTCAGCCGCCCACGTGAGGCAGGCTGCCCACCGTGAAAGAGCGCGACCGTCCCTCCTCCAAGTTCGTAGGCGAGGTCATCGTCTCGGACGAGGCCTTGTGTGTTCGAGACCTCTACCAAGACGATGCTCAGCCCGAACCCCTCGCCAAGAGTGATGACCATGCGGCCCTCGGCGCGCTGACCGGAGGCATCGTCCTGGTGCAGCGCTCCGCCGCCGGGCCGGTCGTGGATGAGCGGTTGGCCCAGCCAGGCAGCGCGCTCGAGGCACTGTACCGCATCGCAGCCGAGCACCGACTGAATCCAGTATTCCCGACGGCGGTGGACGCGGAGGTGGAGCGAATCCTCGCCAATCCCCAGATTGACGATCCCACACTGACCGATCTGACCGAGCTACCCTTCGTCACCATCGATGGGCCGGGCACCCGGGATCTGGACCAAGCCCTGCACGTCGCGCGACTCGCCGACGGTTACCTGGTCCGCTACGCGCTCGCCGATCCATCCTGGTGCGTGCGCCCGACCACGGCGTTGTTTGACGAGGCCCTCCGGCGGGGCGCCAGCTACTACCTGCCCGGTTTCGCCATTCCGATGCTGCCCCGCCCCCTTTCCGAGGGCGTCATTTCGCTCAATGAGCGAGTGGACCGCCGGGCCTTGGTCTTTGCCATGGAGGTCGACCGAACAGGCCGTTGCGTCGAGACCACCCTGGCGCGCGCCCGGGTGAGGAGTCGGGCCCAGCTGACCTTCGACGGCGTCCAGAGCTTCCTCGACGATCCTAGCTCCACGTCCCTTCCCGACGGCGTCGGCGCCAGCCTCGAGCTCCTCCGCGAGGTGGGACGAAAGCGCATCGCAGATGCCAAGCGTCGCGATGTCGTGCGGTACCGCCGTCAAGAAACGGAGGTCACCCTGTCGGGGATCAAAGGGCTTCGTTTCGCCGTGGTGGGCGGCATGCGCAGTGAGGTCGAGCGCTACAACGAGCAGCTGTCATTGATGTGCAACGTCCAAGGAGCTCGTTTCTTGAAGCGAGGCGACCGCCCGGATGACGAGGTGCAACCCATCTATCGGGTCCACCCCAGTCCTGATCCACGCCGCTACCACGACCTGGAGCGGGTGATCGAGGCGCTCTGTAAACACCACCGGCTCGAGCACCGCCGCTGGCATTGGCAACGGACCGACGGACAGAGCTTGGCGGACTACCTCGATGGGCTGCCGACCGACGGACCACTGGGCCGAATCGCCAAGGCCATTCACCGCCAGGCGGTGATGGTCAACGTGCGGTCGGCCTATTCGGACGAGCCGGGTATCCATCACGGCGTCGGAGCCGAGGTCTACGCGCGCTTCTCCGCACCGATGCGGGAGATTGTGGGTGTCTTTCTCCACAAAGAGGCCCTCGAGAAGCTCACCGGTGAGACGCGCCAACGCCCCGCCACCGGGCCTGATGACGACGAGCTGAGCGGCCAAATCGTCGAGCGGGCCAACGAGGCAAAAATGCTGCAGAAGCGGTTGACCAAGGCAGCCAATGGGCTGGTGCTCGACCAGCTATTCGGGGACGATTTGAGGTTGTCGGCCGACGCCAGGCCAGTGCGACGTGGCACCGTCATGGGGCTGACGCGCAGCAAGGCCCACGTGCTGCTCGACGACCCAGGCGTGGAGGTCAAGGTGTACAACGCTCACCAGACCCATGACTCCCGCGACCGGATCGAGCTGTCCCGTGACGCGGTGCTGCTGCGTCACTCAGACGGCAGCACGTTGTGCGGCCTGGGTGACGAAGTGCAGCTACGGCTGCGGGATCGCGACCGCGACCGCCGCGGCAACCGCTGGGTGCTGTCCATCGAGCCAATGGCGTGAAGCGAGCCACGGCACCGCTCGTGGCTCGCGACGATCGCAGGCTCACCCAGAGCGCTGCGAGCTGCTCCCTACTCGGTTTCCGGTCGCCCCACAGGTGGCGCCGGAATGACCCGTGACTCGCCGGCGACCTTGACGCTGAAGATCACCGTGGTCGGCTGACCACCTTCGACCACCACCACATTGTGGCTCTGAACGTCACCTTCCTTGGGCGCGCAGCTCACCACGTGCTGACCGGCGGTGACCTTCGCGTTGACCGAGGCCGTGTCGCCATAGTCCTGTTCGTCGATCTTGACCACGCAAGTGCCATCGATGACTTGAACGATGAGATTGTCACCTGCCTCGGCCGGCGGAATCTTGGTGCCGAACGGCCGGAGACGAAGTAGCGAGAGCTTCGGCTTGGCCCCCTCGGTGCCGGGGTTGGTGGCAGCGGTGTTCGCCGGCGGCGGTTGCTCGTGCCCCGGCGGAGGCGGGGGCGGCGGGGGTGGGTTACTCGGCTCATGGATGATGGTGCAAGCACCGAGCAGCAACGTCGAAAGGCCGAAGGCACGCGATACAGATCGGTACATCATGGTGGGATTATCGTCTCCCGACTCGCCAAACGCCAGCTTGGGGCAAAGTTCCGTCTCCGATAACGGGCGCGAGCGAATGGGCCGCTTGCCGTCTCCCTGCGGCCCCTCGCTCAGTCCTCGCGCCGAACTCGGCGATCGAGCTTGAGCCCCCGCTTCTTGAGCAGCCGGTACATGGTCACCGTGTTGATCCCGGCCCGACCCGCTGCTTGCCGAACGTTGCCGCCGCAGTCCTCCAACAGCTCGGAGAGGTAGCGCATCTCGAAGGGCGTGAGCCACGCCTCGCGCAACTCGCGCAAGGTCTTGTGGGTCTCAGGTGGCACCGGCGCGGCGCTGGTTGCGCCTCCCTCGGCGCGAATCGACTTGGGGAGATCAGCTGGCTGAATCTCGTCGCCGGTGGCCATGATGGCGGCGTGCTCGACCGCGTTCTTCAGCTCTCGCACGTTCCCGGGAAAGTCGTAGGCCTGCAGCAGCGCCAGCGCCTCGCCACTGATCCGTCCCACTGTCACCTTGTGCCGCAGCGCGGCCTGCTGCAGGAAGACCAAGGCTAGGGTGTCGAGGTTGTCGTCCCGGTAGCTGCGCAGCGGCGGCAGCTCCATGGTCATCATGCTCAGCCGATAATAGAGATCATCACGGAAGCGGTGCTCTCGAACCGCCTGGGCCAGATCGCGATTGGTTGCACAAATCAAACGAACGTCGACAATCTTGGCGGGCTTGTTGCTGCCCAGGGGCTGCACTTCGCCCTGTTCGACAGCCCGCAGCACCTTGGCTTGCAGGGCCATGGGCAGCTCACCTAGCTCGTCTAAGAACAGGGTTCCGCCGTCGGCCTTCTGAAACTCGCCCACCTTCTCGAAGCTCGCGCCGGTGAACGCTCCTTTGACGTGGCCAAAGAGCACGCTCTCGAGCAAGGTCTCCGGGATCGCGGCGCAATTAACCGTCACAAATGGCTCGGCCGAACGGCGGCTGTTGAAGTGAACGGCTCGAGCAACCAGGTCCTTTCCCGTACCACTCTCACCTACCACCAGCACCGACGCGCTGGTGGGCGCC
>JAUVCD010000918.1 GCA_030590865.1 Myxococcales bacterium
AGCGAGCCCACCGACCCCAGCGAGCCCCTCGCCAGCGTCATCGACGAGCCAACTCCCGCACCTCCAGCCATTGCCTCGTGGCCTGCGCTCGCCCCCAGGCCGGCGCTCAGCAGCTTTGCCAAGTCCAGAGGTTCAGCCGGCGGTGGCCGCTCGTGCGAGGCCGCCCTGGCAAGCTACCGAGAAACCTTGGATCCCAGCCTCCCGCCAGATCTGTCGGCCGCAGACTACGCTGGCGTGCTGAACAACGGACGCTATTTCGGCCACTGTGGGGTGCCTGCCAGCATGGCCGTCAGTATTTGCGTGGCGGTGCAGAACGGGCAGGCCAAGGGGGTCACGGTACGGACCAGCCCGGGCAGCAGCGCCAAGCAGCGGTGCGTGGCCCGAGCCGTCTGGGGCCTGTCCTTCCCGAGTCATCCGCGCATGGATGTGGCCCGCGCCCGGTTCAAGTGAGCCGCCACCGAAGGCCGCTGTGGCCTCACCGGAAACGCTCGACTTATGTAAGCTGTTGTCGTACATTGTGGTCATGAAACACACCACCTGTCGTTGGGCGCTGGTTCTGTGTGGTTTGACCGTGCTGGGCACCGGAGCAGCCGCCTGCGGCAGCGACGATGTCGGCGCCGATGTGGCAGCCCACACCGAGATCCCCGCCGAAGGCACCTGCGAAGCGACGGGCATGGTGGCGGTAGCCAACGACGCGAGCTTCGAAGCGCTGGATGTGGATGCCGCCCTCGACAGGCGAGCGGCCGAGAACATCGTCGCGGCCCGTCCCATCGAGACGCTGGCCGAGCTCGACGCAGTGGCCTACGTCGGCCCTAGCGCCCTGGGGAAGATCTTCGACTACGCCGAGACAGAAGGCTACCTAGCCAGCTGCGCGGGACAAGAGCTCGGCATCCTGTCAGACCTCGACAAGACGGTGGTCCCCCCCTCCGACCCGGACCTCTCACTGCCGCCCTACCCAGGGGTCGCCACGCTCTATCAGATCCTCGAGCACCGCAGCGGCGGCCTGGCCGGAGATGCGTACTACGTCACCGCCCGACAGCCGGGCATGGTCACTGAGATCCCCGCCTACCTAGAGGAGCACGACGTCCCGGCCGGTCCCATCGAGACCGGCATTTCAGGTCTGCCCTGGGTGGCCGAGCCTGAGAAGGTCGCCGATGTGTCCGCCATCCTCGAGGGCACCGGCACCCAGCCCTTCGTCCTGTTCGGCGATTCGTCTCACCGCGATCCCGAGGTCTACCAGACCATCCTCGAGCTCTATCCCGAGCGCATCCTGGCCGCCTTCATCCACAAGGTGAACCAGACCGTGGCGCCTGAACGCGTCGCGGGCCTGCACCTGCACGAGAGCTACGCCGAGGTCGCTGCGATTCTCTACGGCTACGAAATCATCACCCGCAGCGAAGCCAAGTCGGTCATGCTGGCGGCAGCGCAAGAGGGGCTGGTCATCTCGGAGACCGAGATGGAAGCCCTGCTCGACCAGTACGCACCCTGACTGTCCTAGCGCTCACGGATTCGGCGCGGCCCTACCCATTCGTCCCAGCTGGCGTCATAGCCGTCGTAGTGGATGAGGGTGCGAGTGCCTTGGCGGCGCAGCACCCGAGCGGGGTACCACTTGCCGCGCCACTCGACCATCACAGCCGCGGCCTTCGGGATGACAGCGTTGTTCGGGTCTGACCCGACGATGCGCCGTGAGGTAATCCACTCGTCCCAGTACGCCGGCCAACCGGGATAGGTGATGAAGTGGAAATCGCCGTCAACCCGAGTCACCTTGGCAGGCCACACCTTGCCACCCCAATAGACCTCGATGGCCGCGCCTACCGGGTAGCGGCGGAACTCGAGGGGGCGGACCCCGGCTGCAGGCACCTGATGGTCGGTGCTCTCCGAGTAGTCGAAGGTCCGCACCGTCATGGAACCGCCGGCCACAGCGCGAACCCGCGCCACCTGGCGACCGGTTGGGGTATCGACCTCTACGTAGCGCCGTCGATCTGGGGGGAGCTTCCCCGCCCCGGCACGCTGGCCGGTCGCCAAGGCAACCATCGTCTTGGGCGCCACGCTGGCGCGATGAAACCCATACCGTTGCCCCTCCCGGTAGAGCATGGCGGCCTGGACCTCGCTCGACAGCTCCTTGAGGGTGATGGCTCCGTCGCCGTCTTCGTCGCAGAGCGCATCGCCGGTTAGCCCGTCGATGACTGCCTGGGTGAAGGTCCAGTTGTTGGTCGAGACGTTGGCCGCGTCGGCCGAGGTCAGGCTCACCGTAGCAAAGCCCTTGTGCGACAGTTGCTCGGCGACGCCCTTGAGCGCTCCGGAGTAACAGCAGTCCGCCATCAGCACGACGCGCTCGCCTTTGAAGTTCTGGCTCACCGTCGTGGCCAACTGGTCTAGGGACAAGCCGCTGGCCGCAGCCGCCGCCGGCCGCATGTCCCAAGACGCGAAATAGGCCTTGCCGTCAGCGCCCCGCACGCCGTGGCCGGCGTAGTAGAACAGCAGCGTCGATCCCCGAGCGGCTTGCGCCGCCAGCTTCGCTACAGCCTCGATGATGGCTCCGGCAGTAGCCTGGTCGTCGAGCAATAGCTTGATGCGACTCGCGGGCACGCCGCGCTTCTCGAGCAGCTTGGCCAGCTCGAGATCCTTCCGCTCTCGGGTCGAAAAGGCGGCCAGCCCCGGGTCGGGCCAGGACAGGACGCCACTGATGACCGCATAGGTGTGCTCGGCTGGCAGCAGCTCCGAAGGCAACGACGCAGGCAGCTGGGTCGCCGGCGGAGGGCTCGTGGGCGGAGGGCCCGTGGACTGGCCGGATCGTTGCTCCCGCCCAGCATTGTCGGCCCCGCCTTCCGCCTCCTGGTTACCCGACCGTCGGCACCCAAGGGGCGAGCACACGAGCGAGGCGACCAAACCGGCCGCTACTGCAACGGTCAGCCACCGCGAGACCCCACCGACCACCAGCCCATGCTCACTTGAACCCATAGACATCAGCACTTGCCCCGCAACCTCCCCGCTTCGGTC
>JAUVCD010000383.1 GCA_030590865.1 Myxococcales bacterium
CACCAGTGAAGAGCATTGCGGTGGCTGCGACGCCCCCTGCGTGACCGGCGAAGACTGCGTGGTCGGCGTCTGCCAGATCTGCGACACCAGCACCACCGACTGCGACGCTGATGGCTGGCTCGTCGCCGATGGCGACTGTTGTGACAAGTCAGGCTCCTGCGGACTCGAGCCCGAGCTGGTCAACCCAGGGGCCATCGAGGTGGTCGGCAACGGCATCGACGACAACTGCAACAACCTCACCGACTTGTTCGATACCGAGGACACTATTCCCTGCGACCAGAACCTCGCGTCGAACTCGACCGATCCGGTGCATTTCGCCAATGCCTTGGGCATCTGCCGGCAGACCACAGAGAACCCGTCGCAGCTGCAAGACAAGACCTGGGGACTCATCGACGCCCAGCTCGTCCGGGCCGACGGCACCGCTCTCGGCGACGTCCGCGCCCACTCGATTCGCCCCGACTTCGGCAGTATCAACCCAGGCGCACTAGAGGGCACCCGCATCGTGGTCCTGTCCAGCGGCATCGCCGCCGACGGCACCCAGACCAACCCTGGACCCAACGGCGGCGTGCCGAATGGCAGCAACGTGACGACGTCCCACAACCCGTCCAGCTCCGCTGACATCGGCACCTGCAGCAGCCCGCTGTGCATCAACGACTGGTTCGCGACCGCCAACCCGCCGCTGAAGAACGCCAACGAGCTGCCGGTGGCGCCCAACTGCGGCAACGGCAGCTCCGGAACGCCAACAACCGCCCGCGACTCGGTGATGCTCTACCTGCGGCTGCGCGCACCGACCAACTCCAAGGCCTTCTCGTTCAACAGCTACTTCTTCTCGGCCGAGTATCCCGAATTCGTCTGCACCGACTACAACGATCAGTTCGTGGCCCTGGTGGACACGCCCGTTCCGGCACTTCCGATCCCCAACCCGATCGACAAGAACCTGATGACCTACAACGACGGAACGTCCAAGTGGCCCATCGGGATCAACATCGCCGCGGGGACCTCACTGTTCTCGGTGTGCGACGCCCAGTCGAAAACCCAGACCTGCCAAGGTACCGCCGTCAGCCCGTCCTCCTGCTCCCTTGGGGCAGCCCAGCTTGCCGGCACGGGCTTCGAGGCCTCGAGCACCTGCCTGATTGGCGGCGGCACCTACTGGCTCACCACCTCGGGCAACATCGTACCTGGCGATATTCTCGAGCTGAGGCTGGTGGTGTGGGACGTGGGCGACAGCGCCTACGACTCGCTGGCCCTACTCGACGGCTTCGAGTGGCTGTCCAACGCCACCTTGCCGGGCACCGACTAGGCCTGAACGACTAGTCCAAGAGGCGAAGCGCCAGCGGATTGCTCGCTGGCGCTTCGTTGCATTTGGGGGGCAGCTACTCCGCCGGATCGCAGGGTGGCTCCTCTTGCGGCGGCTCCTCCTGCACCGGCGCACAGGTCTCTTCGTCCGTATCGGCAGGTCCGCGATAGCGCACCGTCAAGTCACCCACGCCATCCAAGGTGCGAGCAAAGAGGCCGCCATCGACGACCGTGTTGCCGACGTAGTCGATGGCTGCGGTGGGCGCGTAGAGATAGCCATAGAAGTGCTGGTCGCCGACGCTGACGATGCCTGCACCGCCGCCCCCGACAAAGAGGCGGAAGGACGTTGGATCGTCAGGATTGCCCATGGCGACATTGCCCACCGTGCCCACCGACCCGGCGACGTAGAGATCGAGCGACGCTCCCTCGGCAATGGAGAACCGCTGTTGGCCCACCACATCGAGTGAGCCGCCGATAAAGAGCGCGGTGTGACCCGTCGCACGCACCTGCACGTCGCCAATGGCCTGCAAGCTGTCGAGATAGAAGCGGCCGGAAGGAAGTAGGATCTCGGTGCTGCCGATGTGGGCAATGCCCTCAGGAGACTGGCCGATTTGCTCGTTGTCGTTGTGGGTCCGAGCGTCCGACACGGCGGTGGCGACATCGAAGAAGCTCTGGCCGTCACAGGGACAGGGCGGACCGCCTGGTGCTTGGTAGGCGCCAACACCGCCGGCCGTCTTCTCACCGATCACCATGGTCTCACCCGCCACCCGCACGGTGCCGCCCACGACGATGGTGCCCACCCCACTGAGGTTGCCGCCAACGATGAGGTCGCCGCCAATGATCTGCTCACCCACGAAGTCGAAGCTACGGACGGTGATCAGATCGTCCCGCACGTCGGCAGAGGCAATGGCGTCGATGCCCCGATAGGCGGTCCACGACCCTTCGACGGTGGTGCTGGCGACCAAATCGGTGGTGCCGTTGACACCCAACGAGGCGGGGTGATCGGCCACCATCTGCAGCAGCCGAACCCTGCCCACCTGATCGAAGTTCTCGCATAAGCAAAGGGCGTGATCGGCAGCCAGGCTATCGGGATAGCAGCCGTCGGCATTGGCCTCGGTGCGGCCTTGACCCTGCCCCACCGGTTCGGACTCGGTGTTGATATGCAGACAGCCAGAAACGGCCATTACCGACACCAGGACGGCAGTCGAAGAAAGTAAACGCATGCTCGCTCTCCTTTTCACCTTGGAGAGAGGCAGTCGCACATCCCGTGCCAATGACGAGCAGCCGTGTTTTCGCGGAGATAGCGCACAGAGGACTGTCAACTCGGCTTCCCGAGGCGGCCGATGACGTATCGTCGAGGTAACAGGGGTCAGCGACCGACCAGCAACTGACCCGCCGGGCCGTCGCCGACTTGCCCCGACCTTGACGGGGCGAGCTGAACACCGCTTGATGGCGGCACGCAACATGGGCCGTAGACGACACCTCAGCTGGCTGACCGCCGCCCTTGCCACTGGCATCAGCCTCACGGGCGTCGGCCTGGGGGTAGCCCAGGGCCAGTCCCAGCAGGGCCAATCCCAGCTGCAGGTCGCCGCGGCGACGGCTCCGCCAGCCGCTGCCGGTCCTCGAATCGGAAGCCTCAAGTGGCGCACTTGGATTTGGCCCACACCCAAACGCTCCCGTCGCCACGTCGCCCTCGGTGCGGTGCGGATCGGGACCACCGTGGCGCTCAAGAGCAACACGCCCGTGTCCGGCAACAAGTGGTTCGCCGTCGAGCCCTACGGCTACGTCTTCGCCGACGACACGACCACCCGAGACTTCGATGCGCCCTATTGGAAGGCGCTGAACAGCCTCGCGCCCAAGCCCGGCCCCTGGCCGCACCATCATGGCTTCTCGACCGGCGCGCCGATGTATTCGCGAGTGCCCACGGCTGCGGAGCAAGTGAGCTGCGAGCGCGGCCTCGGACCGAAGCGCACCTTCAAGCCCCTGGGCAAGTGGTCCGAGAGCCACGAGGTCCTGGTGCTGACCGATCCAAAGGACGCCATCAAGGCGACTGGGCCGATCCCCAAGTTCATCCACGGCCACGACGCCATCGAAGGCAGCCCCTGGAACCCGGCCAACCCGAAGGTGAAGATCGTGCCAGCCGGAAGCGGAGTCGCCTGGGCCCGCTCGTTTCGTGCCGCCGGCCGCGTCTGGCTCCTCACCCCGGACCTGCTGCTCGTGCCAGCAGATCGCGTGTTCCCCTATGCCCGCTCGTCCTTTCAGGGCATCGCGCTGAACGACAGCCGCGCCCTCCCTTTGGCCTGGGTACGAGGCGACCAGGCCAAGCAACTTCGGCTGGACGAAAGCGGCAGCTATTCGGACACCGGTGGGCAGTGGACCAACAAGGCCTTTGTGCTGCTGACCGGTGAAGAGCGGCAGCATGGTGGCGCCACCTACTTGAGGACCAGTGAGCGAGACGGCACCCAGGGGGGATCACTGTGGGTGAAGCACAGCCAGGCACTCGGCGTGGTCAAGCAGGTCACCAAGCTAAAGTTCGGGATCAAGCCCGATGAACGCTGGATCCAGGCCTCGATCACCAAGGGGACCATGGTGGCCTATGTGGGCCTGAAGCCGGTGTGGACCACCCTGTGGTCTGGCGGCAAAGGCGGGATCCCGGTGCCAGGCAACGACCCCAAGAAATTCGCCACCACCGAGCTGGGCATCTATCCGATCCAGTGGAAGGACCAGGTCGCCACCATGTCACCTGACAAGGGCAGCCCCTCGGTGTTTTGGTTTCCGGCGGTGCCCCACATTCAATACGTCCACGCGCCCTTGGCGATCCATGTCACCTTCTGGCACGACAACTTCGGTCAGCTGATGAGCGCCGAGTGCCTCAACCTCTCCGGGGCAGACGGTAAGTGGCTCTTCGACTTTACCCTTCCCAAGCTACCCCCAGGTTGGAACAGCATCCGCCCCCACAAGCTGAGCGGGCCATCGACCAAGATCCACATCATTCCCTGAGTCGCCCTCGCCGTGGTAGTCCCGGCAGCAGGAGGATCCCATGGCCATTGCAAAGACCTACATTCCCTACGGTGCCTACTGGAGCACGCCCTTCTGCCGTTGGCAGGGCAGCCTGGCCTCTCAACACTCGATGAAGCTCGCCGCCCAGTCGGCTCAGAGCTTCCTCGGCGCTCGCAAGATCGCAGCCGAGGCTTTCGACGGCCTAGTGCTGGGGATCACCGTGTTCCAGCGCCATAGCTTCTACGGCGCGCCCTGGCTCGCTGGCATGATCGGCGCACCCACCATCACCGGCCCGACCCTGTCCCAGGCCTGTGCCACCTCGGCACGACTGGTGGCCAACGCAACGCTGGAAATCGAAGCAGGCCAGCGAGAGTGCATCTTGGCGGTAGGCTGTGACCGCACCAGCAACGGCCCCCACGTCTACTACCCTAACCCTCAGGGCATCGGTGGCATGGGTGAGGCCGAGAACCCGGTGTTCGACAACTTCAACATCGATCCATGGGCCAAGCAGCCGATGATCCAGACGGCCGAGAACGTGGCCGCCAAGGAGAAGATCTCCCGGGAGGAGCAAGACGAAATGACCTTGCTCCGCTACGGGCAGTACGAAAAATCACTGGCCGACGATCGGGCATTCCAGAAACGCTACATGCTGGGAGTCGAGCTCAAGAAGGGCAAGAAGGTCATCGGCACGCTGGAGGCCGATGAGGGCATTCACCCCACCACGGTCGAAGGCCTGGCCAAGCTTCGCCCCGTACAACCTGACGGCACGGTGACCTTCGGATCCCAGACCCATCCGGCGGATGGCAACGCCGGCATGGTGCTCTGCACCAAGGAGCGCGCCGCCGCGCTGAGCACCGATCCGAGCGTCTCCATTCAGGTGCTCGCTTTTGGCGAGGCCCGAGTGGACAAGGCGCTCATGCCGATGGCCGTAGTGCCTGCTGGGCGCGACGCTCTCGACCGCGCGGGCGTCAAGATCGGCGACTGCGCCGCCATCACCACCCATAACCCCTTTGCGGTCAACGACGTCTACTTCAGTCGTGAGATGAGCGTCGATCCGACCAAGATCAACCGCTATGGCTCCCCGCTCATCTGGGGCCATCCCCAGGGCCCGACCGGCCTGCGTGCCATGATCGAGCTCATCGAAGATCTGAAAGACGCTGGGGGCGGTATCGGCCTGTTCAGCGGCTGCGCAGCCGGCGACACGGCCATGGCGGTGGTGTTGAAGGTGGGGGACTGAGCTCCCGCTCCAGGTCACGGGCTAACGCCCGCCCTCGGTCACCCCTCGACGGCGCCTTGGTCTCAGAGCTGCCCTTTGAGATGGGCCACCGCGATTAGGTGGACGGCCAAATCGTTCTCCGAGGCGTTGGAGCTGGAGGTCACCTTCTGGGCTGCGCTACCCGCCAACTGAGTGATACCGGTCTTCCGTCGGTGGGTGACCAAGCGATCGTCGTAGAGAGCTTGGGGCGCTTCTTGCCGCAAGCGGGCCACCAGGGTGCCGAAGTTCTCGAGGCTAGTCGGCTTCACCAGCGCGCCAAGCCCTTGGTGGCGCAGGTGTCGTTCCCTCAGGAGCATCGGATCCTGCCCATTATCACGGATCAGGTAGAGCACCTGTTCCCGCTCCTCGGCCGTGCTGCGCTGGTCCGTCGTGGTGCTCTTGCGCATCACCAGCCCACCGGTCATGGCCGCCCGGCCGAGGCTGAGCTTCTTACGCTTGCTGATCGAGCTGCTCTGCTCGATGGTCGCCGAGTTGGCGCGAATCAGCGCCAACAGATCCACATAGGGCATCTGTCGCTGCCCCCAGGCGGGATCAAGCGCAACGAAGGCGTGAGCCCCGAGCTCGTAGCTGCGCGGCGATGTCATCTGCTCTGAGCTCGCCACGCGAGCCAGGTCGCAAGCGACCGCACCATGACCTCGTGCCCGCAGCGCCACGAGCAGCTGCCGAGCCCGCTGCGCATCAGGCACCCGCTCGAAGACCACCGGCAAGGGCCCGGCGAGGCGAAGCTTGAGATCGTAAGCGGCGAGACTGGACAGCGGCGCCAGCGCTAGCGCCTCCTGCTCGACCGGTTGCCCCCAACGGGTAATCGCAACGATGACCATCACATCGCTGACTGCTCTGGCCAAACGGCGGTCACCAAAGGCTCAGTTCGTCCGAAACTGGCTCACCGCCTTGCCTAGCTCGGCGGCCTGGTCGGTCATCAGCTTCTTGGACCCACCTGCTTCGAGCAACAGAATGCTCGATTCGGTAATGAACAGCGTCACGTAATAGAGGTGAGGACGGTTCCCTTCTTCGTCGTGACCGAAGCGCAGCTGGGTCCCCTCGATGCCATCGGCACTCTTCACCTTCACCGTTTCGAGCAGCGCGTACCCCCCCCGGTCTCGCATGCGGTTCTTGACCGCCTGGATCCAGAACTCGGTCGTTCCTCGAGGATCGTGTTCGATCTCGCGAACCGCGATGACCAGACCATCTGCCGAGGTGGCCCGGAAGTCGTAGTGGTCATACTCATTTTCGATTTCGACGAAGCCAGGGGGAGTCACGGCCACGAAAGAGGGACCACACCCGAGCCACAACAGCCCGGCAGCCAGGATCAATACTTTGCGCAACATCGCATCACCTCACAGGCTGAGCAGGTTCGACAGACCCATGCGGTCGAGCCAGGGAAAGGGCAGTCGCACGGTGGAGTCGACGTGATCACTGGGCCGCGCCTTGAACTGAACGGTGATCGTCGAGAAGGCGATCAACTCGCGCAAGCGCTTGAGCCGCCCCTCCATGCGTTCGATGTCGGTCGTGATGCGCCCCAGCTCTTTCTCGACCGCCAGCGCCTCCTTCACATTCTTCGCCTGCGTGAGCAGTTGCTCGAGCCGGTCGCGCATGGCCCGGGCGTTGCGCAGGCGGGTCTGCATGTCGAGGAACTGCTCGGTGACGTCCTCGACGGTTTCCTCACGATTCAACACGTCGCCGAGCTTGGCGACTCGCTCGAGGACGTCATGGTACTTGGCGACCGGCACCCGGATGGTGATGGTGTGCTGGTCCCGCCGCACTAGGTAGCCGCCCAGGTCCTTGGCAAGCTGGTAGGTGGCGTCGATCGATGGGCCGGCCTCGAAGACCGCCATATGGAAGGTGGCGGTGTAGATGAGCAGCGGCCCCGCGACTTTGGTCGCGCCGTCGGAACCGGCCACGGTCGGCGGCGTCTGCGTGTCAGAGGTGAGCTTCGGCGGCGGAGGGGGATTCGCCGGCAGCGTCGTCGGCGGCTGACCACCTGCTGGCTTGGACCCTGGGCTGTTCTGCGCCAGCCGCTTGTCCTTCCCGCGGCTCAGAAAGTCCAAACCGCCCCCTAGAAACCCTCCTCCGCTATCTTCGTTGGCTGCCAGCGCCACCTCCTCCATGGGCTCGGCCATAGGGTCAGCAGCGTAATTGGGCCCAAAGTCACCGCGGGTCGCGGTTTCGGGCTCGGCGGGCGCCATGGCCCCTGATGGCGCACTCCCACAGGCGCTGAGCAGCACCAGGGCAACGACCATGATCAACACAACATGCTGTCGCATCACACGTCTCCTGCTTCAGGCAAACGACTTCCGGACCCTAGGGCTTACAGCACCAGGTGTCGAAGGGATGCTCCCTCGGAGCGGTGTCACAGCCTTTGGGCAACGTTTTTGAGCTTGCGCGGCACCCATGGTGTGGCGTTAACATAGAGTATCGCTTCGGATTGTCTTCGCGACGCCGCATGAAACGCGGCGACCGGCTTGAGCTTGGCCTAGCTCGACCACTGTGAAGCTGGGGAGGCGTGATGGCTAACAACCCGATGCAGGGTGAACGGCGACTGGTTCCGAGAGTCCAGGCGCTGGGACGAGCGGTGGTATTTGACGGCCCAGCGGCCCACGAATACCGAGTGGAGAATCTGTCGGCAGGCGGTGCGCTGCTGAGCGGCGAACCGATCCCGGCGGTCGGCACCCGGCTTCAGCTGGCGCTCCGTGTCGGTGCCATTCCAGGCGATCTGATTGAGGCGCGAGTGGCCTACCGAATTTCCGGGCGGCGGCCCGGTTTCGCGGTGGCTTTCGTCGAGCTCGATGCGTCGCTGCAGGACCTGGTTCAGGACGTCGTCTTGGCAACGCTCCAGGGCTTTCAGCAACTCCCTGGACCGGTCGAGGGAGTGGTCGAATGGGCCTCCCTCTTACCCTAGGTGGGCAGCAACCTATCCGTGACTGAAACCCAGTACATCAAGAACGAAGTCAGGCGAATCATAGCTGATCGACTCGACATCGAAGAGGCGCGGGTCACGCCCAACGCGCATTTCGTCGACGACCTCGGCGCCGACTCACTCGGTCTGGTGGAGCTGGTCCTGGCCTTCGAGGAGGCCTTCGACATCGACATCTCGGACGACGAAGCGGAACGGATCCGTAAGGTCAAAGACGTGTTTCGATATGTCGACAAAGCCGTCGCGGAACGGTCGAGCTAGACCCAGAATAGGCTGTCCTGGCTCCCAGGGAGGTCCACCACAGGCAACCGGTCGCTTGGCTAGAACGTACTGCGGAGGCCGACGAAGCCACCGACTGGCGTCACGCCGAACATCGCGGTTGCCTCGGTCGGCTCGGAGCCGCCACCGAAGAGGATCATGGCTGCGCCACCAACGAGCAACGCAGCGCCCGCTACCACGCTGACGTTGGCCATGGTCTCGGCGGTCTTCCCGTCGTCCACCACGTCGCCGAATTGGGGATCGGTGCACCGCGCTGCGCCACACTCGTCCTCGAGCGTGGCGAGCTTCTCATCG
>JAUVCD010000142.1 GCA_030590865.1 Myxococcales bacterium
CGATCTCCGTGCCACCAGCTTGCGGGGGCTGCTCGCCGCAACCCTGGAGCTGCATGGTGAGGTCACAGCGGCGGGCTTCGCCGACCATCAGCCGATCGAAGGCACCGTTTCACTATCGACGAAGCGCAGACTGAGGGTCCGCTTCGACTTCAATGACAACCGGGGAAGCCCCCACTCGTTCACTGGAGACAAGCGACTCTCCTGGCTGCGCTTGCCGCAGCCCCTCACAGTGCTGGAGGGCGAGATCGCCACTGCCGCCGGCGATCCAGTCGGCCGCGCCCTGTTGCGCTTCGACCTGCGGCACGAGCTCTGGCCACTGCTCGCCAGCATTCGGTGTCCCGTGCGCTGAGGTCGCAGCGCATCCCATCGAAGGGACGCGCTGCTCATGCTCGAGCGACAGCGCTACTAAATGCGCTCTAACCGTCAGTCACAGGGCGGGCAGGTGTCCACCACGTGGGGATTGCTCCCGCCGCAATAACGGCACGCGTTGTCGTCGCAGTCGAGGTAACCGTTGCCGTCGTTGTCCAAGCCGTCGGCGCAGGAAATCTCGCTACCTTCGCAGACGGTCACCTGCGGCGATTGCTGGCAAGAGAAGTCGTCGCAGTCGGTGTAGCTGTTGTTGTCGTTGTCCTCGTTGTCTGAGCACGTCGCGTCGCTGGTCTCGTGGTTCGGGCAGCTGACGTTGGGGTCGTACTGACAGTCGAAATCTTCGCAGTCGATGTGGCCGTCACCGTCGTTGTCATCGTTATCCGAGCACTCGGCGGCGCCCGTCTCGACGCAGATATCAGCGGTCAGGCGACAGGATAGGTCGGCGCAGTCGGTGTAGGAATCGTTGTCGTTGTCGTTGCTGTCATCACAGTCGGTGTTGCCCGTCTCTTCCCCACAGGCGGCGTCAGACACACAGTCGTAGTCGGCGCAGTCCTCGAACCCGTCCTGGTCGTTGTCGGTCTGGTCATCGCAGTTCGTCTCGGTGCAGACGGTCACGTTGGGATGGCCATGGCACGAGTCGTCGGCGCAATCGGTCAGGCCGTCGCCGTCGTCGTCCTCGTTGTTACCGCAGAGCGCATCGCTGTTCTCGACAGGACCTGAGCAATCGGGTGTTCCCAAGCAATCGAAGTCGTCGCAGTCGACGAAGGTGTCGCAATCGTCGTCCTCATTGTTGGTGCAGTTCGTCTCGACGTCGTCACAACCGCCGCCGCTGCCGCTACTCGAGGTGCTACCCGCACTGCCGCCGGTGCCGCTGCTCGAGGTGCTGGTCGAGCTAGTGGAGGTGCCGCCGCCATTGTCGTCCTGGCATGCAGCGACGAGCAAGAAGGAGGCGAAAAGCGCCGCAGCGCCGTAGGTAATCAGTTTCTTCATGACCTGACCTCGAGCTAAAAAGTGAACCATCACGCCGTACCAAACGCGGTTTACGGCATCGTCTTTCGGATGGCTAGGGGGATTCAAGCAAAGGCCCGCCGACATGATCGATCGACCCAGCCGAGGATCCCGGTGTGACGATTCGAAGAGGGCGACGACGCACTGACACCTGGTAGAGTAGCACCGCCTCGGCGGCCCGCACACGCTGACCGCCCTAACCGGCCCGAACGTCGGTCTCCACCGGCCGCGGGGCTAGCTGGCAGGCGCAGTCGCGGCGCCGTCACCAGCCCGTCGTCCACGAAGCAGCAGCCAGCCGAGCCCATAGGCCCCAATCCCAACCCAGGTGACATTGGCGAAGCCGAGCTGCATCGCCAGCGCCAGAGACACCACGCTCGCCAGCACGCTGAAGGCGCCGTTGACAGCCCAAAACCAGGCCTTGTCGTCGTCACCGAAGCGGCGCATGCCCAGCGGGAAGAACAGGCCCAGCGGCACGCCCACCGGGACGAGCAACAGCGCCGCCAAGGCGGCCCGGGCCGTGAAGCTCCAGGGCATGGCCCAGGCGAAAATGCTGGGCAGGACGACGTTCAGCAGGGCAAGCAGCAGGCACACCCCCATCCCGTAGCGCTGCAGCTTCGCTACCTTCAAGCGACTGGACCACAGCGAGCCCATGCCAGCGCCGAGCAGCAAACAGGCGAGCACGATGGTGGTGGCGTGGCTCGGGTGCTCGAGAAAGAGGATGAAACGCTGGAGCCACGGCACTTCGATGAGCATGAAGCCCAGCCCGATACAGGCAAAGTAGCCGCTACCGCGCCAAAAACCAGGACCTCGGCGAAACCATCGCATCAACGCGAAGGGTGCGAAGAACAACACCAGCGTGACGACCGTCAGAGCCGCCATCAAGATCTGAAGCACCCGGACCGCCGTGCCGTTGGCCCCAAACCGCGCCGCCAACGACTCGTCGACTGGCTCGAAGACAGGCAGCACATGGAAGAAGAAGGGTCGGTCGTCGGTAGGCGGGGACAGATCGAAGCCTGCCCGCTGCGAGGCTTCACGCTCATCGCCGAGCACCCATTCGATCACCGGTGGAGTCCCCGGGGCGGCGAGACCCACCTCGGCGGTTGGCGCCGCCCCATCACCGAGCTTGATGCCCGACCGTTCCAGGCGCCTCCGCGGCGCGGTTTGAGCCCGCTGCGTGGCCCCGTCGCCGATCCGCCCCGACGCGGGCCGCCGCGACAGCTTGGGATAGATGGGCCGGAGCCCGCGGTCCCGCACGATGGCACCGAGACGCTCGATCTGTTCGGGAGTGAAGGGCTCGTTACCTGCCAGCACGGTGCCGACTCCGCCGGCTTCGACGATCGCCAGGTGGGCGTTGGGCTCCGACACCCCCCGAGTTCGGAGCGCAGCTTTGATCAGCGCGACCAGCCGCGGGATCTCGAACCCCAAATCGCCTCGAATCCAGCGGCTCGTGGAGAGGATCCCCCCCTCACTCAGCCGACTCAGATAGAGCTGGTAGGCCTCTAGGGTGTAGAGGTTGTTCTCCGACAAGGCAAAGGCACCAGCTGCCGTCGCAGCCCAGCTGTCGATCAGCGAAATCTGGATCATGTCGTAGAGAGCATCGCTGCGGCGCAGAAAGCTGCGGCCCTCGCTCACGATGGGTCGCACGCCTTCGAGATGATAGACATCGCCGGAGAACTCCTTGAAATAGGTCGACATCACGTCGACTAGCCCGGCATTGATCTCGACGGCGTCGATCTGGGTTGCGCCGGACAAGCGGGCGCTCAAAATGTCACGGCCCCCGCCTGCCCCGACGATCGCGACCCGCTGAGGGGAAACGAGCTGGTACCCGACGGTGGTGACGTCGTAGAGCAGGAACTCGAGGCCGTCGAAATCGCCGTCGAAGTACATGATCGGCGTGCCTGCCGAGCCGTCCTGCTCCATCCAATACTGCTGGACACGGATCTTGGGCATCCGCGTGCCCATCCCCCAGCCAAAGCCCTCAGCCTGGTCACCCCGCCAGAAGATCCCGTCGAAGAAGGTCAGACGGGCCGTCGGCGTCCAGCGCTCGTAGGCGAGCTTCAGCTGGGCCTCGTCATAATTCTTCGAGTGGCGAATCTCGAAGGGCTTCCGCCACACCAGCAACGCAATGATCACCCCAGCCACCACCAGAGCGACCCGGGGAACTTTCCCGCGCCGCACCCAAGCGGCAGCGAGGGCCACGAATCCGATCCCTGCAGCTAGCTGAGGCGTCGGAAACAGATGCATCGCCGGAATGACGAGCAGGGCACCGAGACAGGCGCCTAGCAAATCGAAGCCATAGATGATGGATACCTGACGCCCCCGGGCTTCGAGCAGCAGCAGGCAGACCACCCCGCCGAGGGCCAGCATGGGTGGCAGAATGCACACCACACAGAACAGTGCCCGATACTCGCCGAAATGGTGGGACAGACGGATGATCGCTAGGATCGCCGCGGGCACGAGCATCCCCGCGACAATGAGCAACTGCTCCACCATCTCGCGGCGCGCCGGCCGGAGGGTGAACCAGACGCCGGGAACGCCCACGCCGAGCATGGCCAGGGAGATGGACAAGAACGCCCAGTGGTACCAGAGCACCACGCTCAGCAAGCGAATGATCGTGACCTGGAGCATCAGCACGCTGAAGGACGCGAGCATGATGCACAGCGCCGAAGACGACGATTTAACTTTCCCTTTGGTGGTCACAGTGGTGGTCACGGCTTGGTCGGCCATGCCTACTCGCACTCGGACGCCGCGCCAACGCACGTTGCGCCAGCTGTGGCCATAGGGCATTCTCAGAGAAAGGGTGGACCGTCGCCAGCATCAGCTCGGCGATGCGGCCGCGCTGTTGGCGAGGAAACCTGGCGAGGAAACCATGCGTTTGACTTACGTGGCTCTGAGTTGGATCTGCGTCGTTACGATAGCTGCGTGCGCGACCGACGCTGATGACCTGTTTGGCCCCCCAGGAACCGGCAGCTCGGGCACCGGTGGCGCAACGTCCACCAGCAGCGGCGGCGGCGACGGTGGCTCGACCTCGACCTCGACTTCGACCTCGACTTCGACCTCGACCTCGACCTCGACCTCGACCACCGGCTCGTCGAGCTCGGCAACCGGGGGACCCACGATCGAGATCCCGTGCACCAATCAGACCTGTACCGGCAGCGACATCTGCTGCGTGCACTACTACAACGCGGCCAACAACAAGTGCTCGCCTCCAGGGCAATGTGGCCAAGACTACGTCGAAATCGCCTGCAACGGCCCCAACGACTGCCTCAACAACGACATCTGCTGCGGCAGCTATCAGGACAACGTCGGCTATCTCGGGGTCAGCTGCTCCCCGACCTGTCAAACTACGCTTCCGTCTACCTGGTCCATCGTGATGTGCGGCGACGACCCCAACGCCTGTGAACCCAACCAGGGGTGCTACCAGAGCCAGTCCTTGCCCCAGGGGCACTCGTTCTGTCAGTAGCTGACCGGCCAACTACCGTCGCGGGCACCTGCAAGATGCAGAAAGCGACCTAGATCCAGGCCAGCGAGGCTCGGATAGGACACCGATTCGCCCACCTGAGGCGGGCCAATCAGCCGGCACAGGGGCGACCAAGATAGCCAAACTGTCAGGCAGCTTGACCGTCCTGCTCGACATCCTGTCATTTCTAGACAGTTGATCGGTCACATGTCATATTGTCTAGATGAGTGACAAGATGGCGAAGGGGGACCATCCACCACCAAACGCTGCCACGGTACTGGTAGTCGACGACGAGGCCTCGAACGTCGCCTCCCTCGAGCGGATCTTCAAGCGGGAGGGCATGCGCGTGCTGACCGCTAGTGGCGCCAAAGCAGCCCTGGAGCTGGTACGCAGCCACCGCGTCGAGGTGGTGCTGACCGATCTGATGATGCCGGGGATCAGTGGGCTCGAGCTGCTCCGGGCGCTCAAGCAGGTGTCGCCAGACTCTGAGGTCGTCATGATGACCGCCTATGGCACCGTCGAAACCGCGGTGCAGGCGATGCGCGAGGGAGCCTATGATTTCGTGGAGAAGCCGCTCAAGCGCATGACCATCGTCAAGACAGTGCGCATGGCGGCAGAGAAGCAATCGCTAATCGCCGAGAACCGGTCGCTGCGGCAAGAGATCAAGAACCTCACGACCCGTGAGATGGTCGGCTCCAGCCCGGTGCTCCGCCGGGTGCTCGACGTGGCCGGCCAGGCGGCGCCCTCGAACGCGACCGTGCTGGTCCTCGGCGAGAGCGGTACGGGCAAGGAGCTGATCGCCCGTTTCATCCATCAGCGGAGCACTCGGGCGGCCGCCCCCTTCGTGGCCGTCAATTGTTCGGCCATTCCTGAGACCATCCTCGAGGCGGAGCTCTTTGGACATGAGCGCGGAGCCTTCACTGGCGCCCACGAGCGACGGGCAGGACGGTTCGCCAAAGCGGCGGGCGGCACGCTCTTTCTCGACGAAATCGGCGAGCTCTCGCCTTCGGTCCAGGTCAAGCTGCTGCGGGTGCTGCAAGAAGACGAATACGAGCCGGTCGGGGGCGACACGGTTGCGGCGGATGTTCGGATCGTGTCGGCCACCAACAAGGACCCTCAGGCAGAGGTCGCCGCGGGGCGCTTCCGCGAAGATCTGTTCTACCGGCTCAACGTCATCGCCATCACGGCGCCACCTTTGCGGACACGGCGGGAGGATGTACCGCTGCTGGTCGATCACTTTCTCGGGGTGTACTGCGCCGAGAACGGCCGCCCCCGACTCACGGCGCCTCGGGACGTGCTCCAGCTGCTGACCGACTATCGCTGGCCTGGCAACGTGCGGGAGTTGGAGAACGTCATGGAGCGGGCGGTCGTCTTGTGCCGTGGCGACGCACTCAGCGTGGAGGACCTACCTGGCACAGTGCGGGACGCCGCAGCGAGTGAGCCGGCCGCGATCACCGTGAGCGTGGGCACGCCACTGGACGAAGTGGAGCGGCGACTCATCCGTGAGACGCTACGCCATGCTCGAGGCGACAAGTCGGTCGCCGCACAGATGCTCGGGATCTCGTCCCGCACCGTCTACCGCAAGCTCGCCGAGATGGAGGAACCGTAGCCAAGACTAGAAGACGACGGCGACGTCCTGGGGGTTCTGCGGGTTGACCCGCACGTTGACCATCGCCCCGGGCTGGAACTGGGGGATGTTCATCTGAGGGACGACGGCCATGGTTTGCACCTGGTAGGGCCCCTGCGGTCCCTGGACCTCGAGCATCGCCTGCACCTGGGGCTGGAAGTTGACCATCGCCCCGGTTTGCTGCATCGAGATCAACCGAGCCGTCATGGGAGTGCCGCTCATGGCGACCTGCTCTTGAGAATGCAGGGCGTTGACCATGCCCGACGCGGCACCAACCTGTCCCATGAACTGGGGGAGGAAGAACCAGGCAACCCCGGCGAGGATGACGCCGGTGATGGCCATCGACACGCCAGTCATGAAACTGTACAGGATGAGCGTCACCACGCCACCGAGCACGAGCAGCCCGCCGAACGCAGCAAAGCCGATCTGCATCATCTTGAGCATGCTGCCGGCACCCTGAAGGCTCTGCTGAGCCTGGCCATAGCGATTCGCCGCCGCAGGTGGCATGCCCGGAATCCCCGGGGGCATCCCCGGCACTCCAGCCATCGGCGCCGGCTGGCCCGGCACCCAGCCATGGGCGCGAGCTGGCCCGGCACCCCAGCCATGGGCGCGGGCTGGCCCGGCACGCCAGCCATGGGCGCCGGCTGTCCTGGCACTTGAGCTTGTGGGGCTTGAGGAGCACCGGGCTGGCCCGGGGGATAGCCTGCTTGACCAGGTGGGTAGCCGGGTTGACCGGGCGGATAACCTCCAGGAGGCCCTCCGGGATTCATGGGATTCATGCTTTCTCCTCCCTCGATGGGCCTCCGAACGCCCCGGGAAGTCGACGGGCTCGGAAGGCGCAGGCCAGGTCTGGCCGCGCGAGTATAGCTGGACAAATCCCAGTGGGCTCAATGACCGAGGCTCGATTGTCAGATTGTCAAGGAATCGGCCCGCCGCTCCGACGGTTGGTCAGGATGTCGAAATCGGGTCGCGGTGGCACGAAAATCATCAATGATTCAAGAGCATCGCCCGGCTGGCATGAAGTTGGCATAGAAGACAGCAGAGAGAAGCCAGAGAGAGAGCGGAGCCAAGTAGCAGGCCATGGGATTCGACGCACAGCTGAAGCGGACCTTTCCGCTGGTCATCTGCGTGATGATCGCCGTGGCAGCCTATCTTCAGGCCTCTGGCATCGGTCAGCTCATCGCCGCGGCGGTGACCGACCGATCGTCTGCCCCGACCACGGGACCGGTCCAGTTCTCCGACCCGCTGCAGTCTAACCGCTACAACAGCGGCAAGCCGATCCTGGCGCGCAATCCCTTCGACTCCATCACCGGTCCGCTCGACGGCACCTCCATCACCGTGCCTGGCTCGCCACCCGTCACCAGCGGAGCGGCTGGGGCCGATCTCTCCGATGAAGACCCCAGCTGTAGCTTTGGTCGGGTGCTACTCATCTCTGCCTCCGACGATCCAGCCTGGTCCTTCGCTGCCATAGAAGCCTCCGGCGAATCGAAGCTGCGCCGCCAGGGCGATGACGTGTCGGGTCACACCGTGCAGGCCATGAGCTGGGACCGAGTCTGGCTCACCAGTGGCGCAACCCGCTGTCAGATGAAGCTCGGCGACAAGTCGGCGGCAAAGGCGAAACCCAAGACTGCCCGCAAGAAGCCCTCGCGCAAGAGTCGGCGCCGGGGACGCCAGCTATCTCCGGAGATGGCAGGCAAGATCCACAAGGTCAGCGAGACGGAATACAACATCGAGCGCTCGCTGGTGGACGAGATCCTGACGAACCAGGCAGAGCTGATGCGATCGGCCCGCATCGTCCCAGAAAAGAAGGGGGATGACGTCGTCGGGATCCGCCTGTTCGGGATCCGCGATGGGGCACTGCTCAGCCACTTGGGCATGAAGAACGGTGATCGCCTCGACTCGATCAACGGTTTCTCGATGAGTGATCCTCAGAAGGCGCTCGAGGCCTATGGCCGCCTGCGCACCGCCGACAAGCTCACGGTCAAGATCGACCGAAAGGGCACCCCCACGACGCTCGATTTCAACATCCAGTGAGCCCAGCCAGTCTCGCCAGGCTCGCCCATCCCGGCACACCACATTCCCAGCAAACGTAATCTCACCATGGTTCTCTCCGATCGATACGGCGGCAAGCCACCTCCCAGCTTGGGAAAACGCACGCTCATCTACGTGCTGAGCTTTGGGCTTGGCGCCCTGCTCGTCGTGGCCGTGCTCAGCTTCACCATGGTGAGCATCGCCGAAGGGCTCTTGCCCAAGGCCAAGGAACGCACTTCGGCCGCCCGCAAGAGCGACAGTCAGCGGTCTGCGGGCAAGGCCACTAAGAAGATCCAGCCTGGTCGGAAGCCGGGCTCCAAAACCCGTCAGCCCCGTGGTAACGAGGCGACGGAAACCGGCGACAAACCAGATCGTCAACTGTGACCGATCCAACCGGCCCTCTAGTAGCGCAGAACAACGCCACGAGCATGACCCCAGCCCGAAATACCCATCATCGACGGCCCTGCTCTCCCCGCCGCGGCATACTCGGCGCACTGGCGGCCGTCGCCGCATTGACGCTCCTGCCGCAGACGGTCGAGGGGCAGCCGACCCGTCGGGACCAGCCGTTGCGCACCCCGAAGGCGGGCCAACCGCCCACCGGCCCAGGAGGCGCCAAGGGCGGCAAAGGCGTGACACCCAAAGGTGGCGTCACACCCAAGGGCCCAGGAGGTACGGCAGGTGGCAAGCAGCCAGGCGGCGCGGCGGGAGGAGCCCAGCCCGGCGGACCAGGCAGCAAGATCGGTACAGCCCCCCAGATCGAGTACAAGCCCGTCCCTGCCCACAAGCGGGTGTCGTTCAACATGGACGACGTGGACCTGCCCGATCTGGTCAAAGCGATCAGCAAGATGACCGGCCGCCGCTTCATCTTCGGCGGCAAGGTGCGACAGATCAAAGCCACCATCGAGGCGCCGACCAAGGTCACCGTCGCTGAGGCCTACCAGGCCTTCCTGTCCGTGCTCGAGACCAACGGGATGACCGTCATCCCTCATGGGCGCTACCTGAAAATCGTCGAGACCGGCGGGATCGCCAGCCAGACGACTCCCATCTTGGGCACCGCCGAGCCGGTACCCTACGCAGACCGTTTCGTCACCCGACTCTACCGGCTCAAACACGTCGAGGCCTCGGTGGTCTCGACGGTGCTCGGCAAATTCAAGAGCCGGGACGCGGACATCACCGTCTACGATCCGAGCAACCTGCTGATCATCACCGACACGGGAGCGAACATCCGGCGCTTGCTGCGCATCACCGAGGAGCTCGACGCCGGCTCGGCGGGCGATCAAGTCTGGATCCAACCGATCCACAACGTCGCGGCCTCCGACCTGGTGACCCAGCTCAATGAGGTGCTCGAGGGCAGTCGCGCCAAGCTCATCGCCGACGATCGAAACAACTCGTTGATCATGGTGGCGGGCGACGAGGACTACCAGCGGCTGCTCGAGCTGATCAAACGGGTCGACGTACCGATGGACAAAGGCGAGGGCACCATCCACGTGCTGCCGTTGCAGCATGCCCAGTGCTCCGAGCTCCAGCAGACGCTCAGCGGCATCGTAGGCGGCCGATCCACCGCATCTCGCGCCACCACGGGCCGCACCACCCGGGACACCCGTTCACGGACAGGCTCCCCAGTGTCCTCTGGTGGTGACTCGGAGATCTTCGAAGGCAACGTCAACGTCAACTGCGACGAGGCCACCAACGCCCTAGTCACCACCTCGTCCCTCCGGGACTACGCCCAGCTCCGCAACGTCATCGACAAGCTCGATCAGCCTCGTCGTCAGGTGTTCATCGAAGCGGTGATCATGGACGTCAACGTCGATCACAGCAACGAGTGGGGCGTTGGCTACCATGGCGGCGCCACCTCCGACCTAGGCGGCGGTGGGGACACGATCTTCTACGGCGGCAACAATGCCCAGCAGTCGATGCTCGGCGTCCCTGCCAACCTCGAGGCCCTAGCGTTCGGCGTGCGAGGCCCAGACCTGGATGGCACCAGCCAGCTGCTCGGCACCGGTGTGTCGATTCCCGGCTTCGGCGTGGTGCTTCATGCCATCGCTCGCAGCGGCGACTCGAACGTGCTCGCCACGCCTCACATCTTGGCGACCGACAACATCCTGGCGGAAATCTCCATTGGCCAGAACATCCCGCTCCAAACCAACGTGGGCGGCGGGCTCGGCTCGCTCGCCGGCTTGGCAGGCGCCTCCGGGCAGGCCGGTGCGCTCGGCGGGCTCGGCGGATTGCTCGGCGGTGGCATGGGGTTTCAAGCGCCTCGTCAAGACGTGGGGATCAAGCTGAAGATCACCCCTCACATCAACGACTCGGATCAGGTGCGCATGGAGCTGAGCGAAGAGTTCTCCGACGCCGGGTCGCCGACCGGCGCGCTGGGGGCCGTGCCGATCAACAAGCGCACCGCCGAGACGACGGTGATCGTGCGGGACCAGCAGACGGTGGTCATCGGCGGCTTGGTGCGGGAAGGCCAGATCAACGGCTCGACGAAGGTGCCGGTGCTAGGCGACATTCCGGTGTTGGGCTTCCTGTTCCGCCAATCGACCAAGCAGACCCAGAAGACCAACCTACTGTTGGTGCTCACCCCCCACATCATTCGGGATCAGAACGATCTGCGGCGCATCTTCGAGCGGAAGATGCAGGAGCGGCAGGAGTTTCTCGACCGCTACTTCGTCTTCGACGACTCCTTGCCCTGGGAGCCGCTGCAGGACTACTCGCGAGCCAAGGGGCTGCTCGAGCACATTCGGCAGACCCAGCTGGCCATCGAGGATCGCGAGCGACTGCAGCAAGAGCTAGCGCCCGATAGGCCCAAGACCCACGACCCAGTCAACCCAGTGGCCCTCCCTAGCGTCGAGAAAACCGGCACGTCGAAGGCGCCGGTGACCAAGGCCAAGAAGAAACCCCGAGCCCGCACCACCAGTGCACGGACCAAGGCCGCCAAGCGGCGTCCGAAGATCAAAGTCCCCGGCGGTCTGCGTAGACCGGACCGCTACCGGGTCGAGTGAGCAGCAGAAACGAGAGGAAACCGTCGTGCAACCCCCGTCGCAGGAGTACCTGGCCGAAGTCCTCGTTCGGCGCGGGGTGGTGCCGCCGGACCAGCTCGCCGAGCTGCTCCAGACCGCCCAGGACAAGGGTGTGCCCATCACCGATTGGGTCGTTCAGACCGAGGTGGCCCCAGAAAGCGTGATCGCTCAGGCCTTCGCAGCGGAGTGGGGTCTTGGTTACCTGAGCGAGATCGACATCGACTCGGTGCTGCTATCGGTGGCCGAACGCATTCCCATCACCTACGCCAAGCAACACAAGCTGCTGGTGCTCACCGAGAACGAAGAACAGGTGTTGTGCGCGCTGGCCGATCCACTGGACGTGACGGCCATCGACGATGTGCGCGCGGTCTTCGGCAAGCCCGTCGAGCTGGCGGTCACGACCAGCGAGGTGGTCCTGGATGCCATCAACCGGGTGTGGGAGCGGAAGGAGGGCGGCGGCACCCTGGAGGCCGACGCCGCCCTCGAGGAAGACGATCTCGTCGACATTCTAGACGCCGATGATGACGCCCCCATCATCGCCTGGGTGAACGGTCTGTTTTCACAGGCCGTCCGGGAGCGAGCCTCAGACATTCACATCGAGCCGGAAGAGCGTGATGTGGTGGTGCGTTTTCGCATCGATGGCGAGCTCTACGTGGCCAAGCGTGCCTCCAAGCAATTTATGAGCGCCATCGTCGCCCGGGTGAAGATCATGGCGCAGCTCAACATTGCCGAGAAGAGACTGCCTCAGGACGGCCGCATCACCCTCAAGATCGCCGGTAAGAGCGTGGACATCCGGGTGTCGACCATCCCGACCAGCCGCAGCTTCGAGCGGATCGTGATGCGCATCCTGCACAAGACGTCCGTGCTGATGGGCCTGGACGAGCTGGGCTTCTACGGCCGCGAATACGAGCTGATGGACGGCCTGATCCGACGTCCAGACGGCATCATCCTGGTGACCGGCCCGACCGGGTCGGGCAAGACGACCACGCTCTATGCGTGCCTCAATTGCATCAACGATCCGACCCGCAACATTCTCACCGCCGAGGATCCGGTGGAGTACGAGATTGGCGGCATTCACCAGCTGCACGTGAAGGCGTCGATCGGGCTCACCTTCGCCAGCGCTTTGCGGGCCTTTCTGCGTCAGGATCCAGACGTCATCATGGTCGGTGAGATCCGGGACCGAGACACGGCCGAGATCGCCATCCAGGCATCGCTCACCGGCCACATGGTGCTGTCCACGATTCACACCAACGACGCCGCCGGGGCCGTGACCCGGCTGGTCGACATGGGCACCGAGCCGTTCCTGGTTCGATCCAGCATCCTGGCTATCCTGGCCCAACGGCTCGTGCGAGTGCTGTGCCCTCACTGCCGGCAGCCCTACGAGCCCACGGCTCACGAGCTCGAGCAGCTCGGCCTGGACGAGCGAGCGTTGCGCTGGAAAGCCAACCGCGAGGTGTCGGCGCGCTACCAGACTCATAACTTCGATTATCGCTACGTCGGTCAGGACATGGGGTCATCACCAATCTTCCACCGCCCAGGTGGCTGTACC
Organism: Myxococcales bacterium; assembly: GCA_030590865.1. Classification (GTDB taxonomy): domain Bacteria; phylum Myxococcota_A; class Polyangia; order Polyangiales; family Polyangiaceae; genus JAPYTK01. Next base: position 13,062 of record JAUVCD010000142.1, read on the forward strand.
GAATGCTCGAACAAGGGCTACATCGGCCGGCTCGGCATCTACGAGCTCATGGTCGTGGATGATGCCGTGGGTGCGTTGATTTTGGAAAACGCAGACTCGCAAAGCATCAAGCGGGCCGCGACGCTGAGCGGCATGGACACGCTCCGTGACGATGGCGCGCGCAAGGTGCTGCAAGGCATCACCACCGTGGAAGAGGTTCTCAAGGCCAAACAGGAGGACGTCGTCGAAGACGAGTAGCGACCTGTGGCTGTCTACGAATATCGCGGCATCTCGGCCACCTCGGGCAAGGCCGTTCAGGGCCTTCGGGACGCCGAGAACGTCAAGGCGCTACGGTCACTGCTGCGCCGGGACGGAGTTCTGCTGACCACGGCCGCGGAAGAGCAAGAGGCCAAGGAGAAGAAGAAGAAGCAGCTCAGTCTGCAGCGCCTGTTCGAGCAGCCATCGGTAGCCGATGTGGCCATCATGACTCGCCAGCTCTCCGTTCTGGTGCGGGCCAAGATCCCGCTATTCGAGTCGCTGAGCGCCTTGATCGATCAGGTGGAAAAGGAGGGCCTCCGCCGGGCCTTGACCAACATCCGCGATCAGGTCCGCGAGGGGATCTCTTTCGCCGATTCGCTCAAGGACCACCCGAAAATCTTCTCGGACATGTACGTGAACATGGTCCGGGCCGGCGAGGCGTCGGGAACCCTGGAGACCGTGCTGGAGCGGCTGACGTCATTCATAGACAGTCAGGCAAAGCTCAAGGGCAAGGTCGTCTCGGCCCTGGCCTACCCGGTCTTGATGATGATCATCGCCGTCGTACTGGTCAGCGTGCTGATGGTCGCCGTGGTGCCCAAGGTCACGAGCATCTTCGAAAGCATGGACCGGGCCCTGCCCTGGTACACCTCGCTGCTCATCGCCGTGTCGGGCTTCGCCGCCAGCTACTGGTGGCTCATCCTGTTGCTGCTCAGCGGTGGCATTTGGGCGTTTCGCCGCTGGAAGCGCACCCCAGAGGGCAAGCTCGCTTGGGACACCATCGTGCTGAACCTGCCCGTGGTCGGCCCGCTGGTGCAGATGATAGCCATCTCTCGTTTCTCTCGGACCCTGGCCACACTGCTCTCCGCCGGCGTGGCCTTGCTTCAGGCCATGGGCATCGTGCAGACCGTCTTGGGCAATGCGGCCCTCGAGAAAGTCGTCGCCGAGGCCGCCACCTCGATCCGGGAAGGCCAGAGCATCGCCGAGCCGCTCAAGGCCAGTGGGCGCTTCCCGCCCATGGTCACTCACATGATCGCCATTGGTGAGAAGAGCGGCCAGCTCGAGGAAATGCTCGAAAACGTCGCGGAGGCCTATGACTCGGTGGTCGATAACCGAGTGCAAATGCTCACCAGCCTGCTCGAGCCGATCATCATCGTCGTGATGGGCGGCGCAGTGGCGTTCATCGCCATGTCGATCCTGTTCCCGCTAATTCAGATGAGCGATTTCGTTGACTGAGCGCTAGACCCCATGGCACGCCGACGCCGAGAACAGACCGTCTTCTTCCCCTGGGAACGCAGGGGCGGACTGTTTCGATTTCCTTGGATGCGTTCCAAGGCGCTCTTTGCCGGGCTGGCCATGGTCTTGCTCCTGGTGCTCTTTGGCATGCGAGAGCGGAGCACCATCGGAATCCGCTCCACCCGGGCCACCATGTTGGTGGTGCGGGAGGCGATCGACGGCTACCGGGCGGACCACGATCGCCGCTGCCCGGCGTCGCTGACCGTGTTGGAAAAGGAAGGCTATCTCGCCGTGAAGCCCCTGGACGCTTGGGGGCGTCCGCTGCAGTTAACCTGCCCGGGCCGGCGCAACCCGCAAAGCTATGACCTGCTGAGCTTCGGTCCCAGCGGCGACATGAGGGGGATTGGTCGGGTCGAGTGACTCGCAAGAAGATGTGGCCCCGTGACGACGAGGGCGATGGAGAGAACCGATGAAGACGAACCGAGAACTAATGCTGCTGCGGATGCGCCTCGCGCGACGCGCGGCCTCCCGCGGCGTCACGCTGGTGGAGGTACTGATCGTCGTGGCGATCATGGCGCTCATCGCAGGAGGCGTGAGCTTCATGATCCTGCCCAAGTACAAGGAGACCCAGATCAAGGCGGCGACCACCAACGCCAGCAACATCCGCCAGGTGGCTATCCAATACGTGGCGCTGAAAAGCGCCGGCGAGTGCCCCACCGTACAGATCCTGATCGCTGAAAAGGAGCTCGACTCGACCGGCGACACCGAGGATCCATGGGGCAACCCCTTCACGATCACCTGCGGCGACGACGACATTGCGGTGAGCTCACCGGGGCCGGACAAAAAAGAGAACACCGAGGACGACATCTACGCCGGTCCGGTGGGCGGAGAAGGCTGACCGCATGAGGGTTCGGAGCAAGGAACGGCAGCAGAAGAGAGGAGTGGACGTGCCCCTGGCGCCCCCCCTCCATTCCCTGTCCCCTGTTCCTTGTTCCTGGTTCTTTGTTCCAGCTCCCAGTCCCTCGTTCCGCGTCCCTGACCGCCGCAACAAGCGCACCGCCCAACGGGGCACCACCTTGATCGAGGTCCTGATCACCGTCACCCTCGTCGTGCTGCTGACCGGCGGCATGTACATCGGCATCGGCGGTCTATCGAGCGCCCGGCTCAGAGAGTCGAGCACCCTGATCGCTGGCGCCGTGCGGGTGGCTTACAATCACGCCAACGCGACCTCGCGCCCCACCAGGCTGGTGTTCGACCTTGGGGAACGCACCATTACGGTCGAAGACTCGGAGGGGCGGCTGTTCGTGCAAAGCGGCGACCGCACCGGTGGCGCCGCGGCAGCGACGGAATTGGAGCGAGAGATCGTCGCCGAGACCGAGGAAATCCTCGAGGGGCCGCGCCCACAGCGACCCACGTTCCGGCCGGTGACCAAGCTGCTCGGCTTCGACCCCGACACGCCAGGGGGGAGCAAGGCCCTGGCGTCAGGCATCTACTTCCGCCAAATCGAAGTCGCCCACGAGGACGATGCGGTCACC